>JAGLIP010000036.1 GCA_023142905.1 Candidatus Aenigmatarchaeota archaeon
TGTTGACTTTTTGACTTATAGACACATATTCTGCTTCGCGGCAATACATGAGTTTTATAAATTTTCAACTGCCACAGCATAAAACCAAAATTATCTTAACGCAAACCATCGTTTAATTCAAAGAATTAAACAGTTCCGTACAAGTCAAGTCTATTCTGGCGCAAATTCTTTTTCTTGACATTCTCCTTTGTTAAAGAGTAATGTTCTATTACCTAATTTTTAGAAGCTAAAAAATCAGCCAGTAAAATAAAATTAACAAAATACGAAGATTTGTATAGGTTATTTAGTTATTGGTGATAAAAACAAATTGGTGATATTTATTTGCGGCGGAGAAGATGGTTTAGGTACATTTCTACAGGCAAATCATGTGCTTAGCATTCTAAAGGACGAGAACTCCAATAATAAATGCAAACCAAAGACACATTATTTGGGTAACGATACCACACATCACCACGGTGCTGTATTGATTCGGGGAATTGATGGCTCAGTAGAAGAAAGACCCCCAACAGGATACCAAGTAAACCAGATGGGTTCCTTGCCATATCAACTCTAAATTCTTAGAAATATTCCCTTAAATTTTTTGCGATCGTTTCGGGGATTGTGCTTATTACAGGCTCTTTGTGAAGAAGTTCCATGAATCCCTGATCTGTTGTGTAATCATCAACCATGAGCGAACGGGAAACAATCCGTATGTTTAAATAGAAAAAAGATGCAAGTGACTCGTTCAGTGGAGCGGAGTTTATGGTCATATTCACGCTGCGAACACCTTGAGCATAAAGCCCCCGCAATACTTTTGCGATGCCGTCGGCAATACCTTCAATATCATGGCTGTCAAGCTCTAAAAATGATGATTTACCGCACACTATACCCACAACCTCGTTGGCGCAGGATGGCGCAAATGATGCATGCCAATAAACACTTTTTCCTGTCTTTCCGATATATCTCTCCTCGTCATTGTCAAGCAAATCCTGCCAGAAATTTGAATTGTTGTCATGTGAATATTGCCAGCTTTTCTTTAGAATATCGTCAAGGCCGTTGTCTGCCCTTTTATCCACAATCGGCTGTATATGCGGATGAATCAGCGATGCTGCTGCAGGCATAAGATAATTGAAATTAAATGAAGCAAAACGGGCGGCTGAATCGTGAGAATACACTTTTTTGAACCAGTCTATTGTTGTTTCAAGGGCGTTTTCCCAAGTGCGCGCATCAAGATTATTGAGCGAAACAAAATGCTTTTCTTTAAGAACACCCACGCCGTGATATGGGGCGAATGGGAAAAGGTTTGGGAAAAGGATAAACTGACCATTGCGAAGCCTTCCTTCGGGGCTTATGTGCTTTTGGTGTTTCGGTGTTTTTTTATCGACATTTGCGGGGCAGAAAAAGCAGTTCTCTGTCTTTTTTGCAATAGCGAGTATTTTTTTGTCAACCTCTTTTAGTGTGCCGTTGTTTGTGTGCGGCCTTTTTGCCCGGTCTATATTTATCCTGCACCAACTGCCTGTAAGAGGGTGCTTCCTAAATTCTATTGTCTGCTGAGTGTGTGTATAATTTGATTTAGGATCCAAAAATTCTGAGGTTTCCTTATACTTATAGAATTCAACCATTTATTTCCGCCACCCAAGACATAAGGACTTCTGCGGGGTTTTTTGCGCAAACTATTCCTGATGCTACAAGAACGCCTTTCGCACCTAAGCTCATTGAAATATCTAAATCTTTCCGTGTCTTTACTCCGGCACCTACAAGAAGCTCTGTTTTTGTTGTGGCGATTCTTATTTTCTTCAGGCAATCAGTTATTACTTCCGGCTTTGCTGTTGATACTGAAATATCCCCGCCTATAAGCTCGGGCGGCTCAAACGCGATATAATCCGGCTCAAAAACAGCGACTGCCTTTGCCTGCGCGGCATCAGCAACACATACAACGGTTGTAAGCTTGAGATTTTTTGCCCGCTCAATAGTTTTCTCTATTGTGTCCATTGGCACCTGATGCTCTGCGTGATTTATAATGACCCCTGTTGCTCCTGCATCAACAACGCTTTCAGGAAGAATAAGCCCTGTGTTTGCGCCCGGACCAATCAAGTCCATATGCTGGGCAAAGATTGGAGTTTTTGTAGCTTGGGCAATCCGGTATATGTCTGCGGTCTGGACTGCTGCAATTACATCAATCCGGTAATTCAGATACACGGCTTCAAGAGATTTTACAAGAGCAGATGATTTAGCGCCTGTTGTTTCACTGTAAGTCTTAAAATTGATTATAATTAACGGTCTTTGCGTTCCCATGAAATATATTTTGGATGGCGTAGTATATAATGATTACGGATAATACGGTAATGTTTTAAGATAAATCATGGCGCTTTTAAGATTTTCGCGTTCATGTTGTGAAGCGCCACAATAAATAGAGATTCGCTCCAGCCTAAAGGATTGTTTTCGTTGAATATGGGTGAATTTGAAAAATAAAGCTCGGGTATCCCTTTAGATGTTTGAGTATCCAGCATCTTATCCAAAAATGATTTTGCTTTTCTTTTATTCCCCATGCGCTCATAGATTATTGCAAGCCAGCTAAGGCCAAACGACCATTCCGCTTCTTCGCTGTAGCCGTCAGGATTCTTGTTGTAATAATGGTCGTTTTTATATCTTATGACCCCATGCTCACGCAAAAGAAAGTATTCGACATTTTTAAGTATTGTGTCTCTTTGCTTTTTTGTGACAACATCATAAGGATATATCAAAGAAAGAAGTGAGAGATCAACAAATTTTCTCCCTGATTCGCGCGGAAGCAGGTGTTTTAATGTCTTTCGCCCTTCCGTTATCATGCGGTTTGGAACTTTGATTTGCGCAAGATTTTTTATGGACTTAAGGCCGGCAACACATGCGCCGACAGAAGATGCATGGACTTCTTCATCCTCCTCCCACATGCCACTATCCTTGTCATGCCAGTATTGTATGCTGTCAAGATACTTTACAAGTTTGTTTACAATCCTTACATGGTTGTCGTTTTTAAGTATGGTTCTTTTATGATGGTGTTCTAGTTCCCCGATTCTAAAAAGAACCGCCCCGATTGTATCGTTTTGCTTATTGCCCCAATCCTCCCAGAACTCGTCAAAGGTTTTTGGGTTAAACCGCGCATGAATGTATTCGTGTTTATGTTTTGGCTTTTGTTTTATTGCTGCATCTATCTTTGCTTCATGCTTTAGAAAAATATCAAGAAGCGCCCCGTAGGTTTTCTCAACATTATCCCAATCACCGATTACTTCAAAGGCAATGCATTCATAAAAATTATCCCTAAGCCATGACTTGTCATAGCCTGTTGATACATCCTTGTTTGATGCCGCAAAAAGTCCGGATTTATACTGGAGACCTTTAAGAATTTTCAGATGCTGTTTTATCAGCTTATCATAGGTTAACTTAGTTTTACTAACCATATACCTGATTTGGTCGCCATTAGTTATATATTTTTACTACATAATCCCCATAATCAAAAACAATACATCCCCGAAAAGCCACATTGTCACTAAGGTAATGAAAAATGTTGGGCCGTAACGAATGCCTTCTTTTATCCAAACCTGTTTTTTTGGATTTGCTTTTATTATTTTCTCAATGTCTGTTTTCTCAAGGCCTATAAAAAGCTTGCTTGAATATTTTGCTTTTCCAATTACCATGTCTTCTGCAAGAACATCCCCTTCTTTTAGATCATCAACACGAACCTTCTTCCTGAAGCAGAAATTATCCACAACAAAAGCAAATCGATAGAAAAAGAAAATAACAATGACAAACAGAACAAACACCAATATTTGTGTCTCAATCATCTCTTTTGCCCTTACGGCGCTAACCGAAAATATGCGAAAAATAATTAAAAGAAGCACTAAAAACCCAAACGCAGATGCGGCAATTATTTTTTTAAGTTCTTTTGTGTGCGATTTTACATCATCGAAATATCTTTTGGTAAATCCTTTTGTATTGTATGAAAGAATTCCCGCATAGATAAGCGAATATGCTCCGCCCACAATGAATGTGTTTACAAGATACAAAAAAGGCCATGCGAACTGTAAAGTATTTGCCGCAAAAAACAAAAATGGATACGGCACTAAAAATCCGACAGCAGCCAAAAGAAGGACATCTGCCTCACCCCACTGGCCGGCATAATAAAGCGCATAACCGAACAAAAGGAACCCAAGAGCAACAGCCACAGGCCATATCATATAATTTATGCTTGAAAGAGAGTATGCAAGATACCCGTGGATTATAAGCCCTACGGCTGCCATCGATATTGGGACTAAATCAGGTATCTCTGTTGTCTTTAAGTCAATGTATCCCCCAATGCCTGCGCCTATAAGTGCAAAAAGGAAAAGCGTCTGCTGATAGAACAAAGGTATCTGCCCTATTGCCACTTCAAGAAATTCTACAATCATTTTTTATCCCGATAAACTTATGATGGCACATATTATATATGTTTTTATGTCTGTTTTTGAACAAGGGTTCTTTCGGCACGCAACACCAAAACAATTTATATACTTCAACCACAATATTTTTATACAGCTTTTTTAGTATGGTTCGAAGGGAGATACATGATTAAATTTGATAAGATTATCATACATGGCTTTAAGTCATTTGCAAGAAAAACAGTTATCCCTCTTTTTGACGGGTTCAATGCAGTGATTGGCCCCAACGGCTCGGGCAAGTCCAATGTTACTGATGCCCTTATCTTTGTTCTTGGAAGAAATTCGCGCTCCATGCGAGCTGGGCGGATGGATCATGTCATCTACAACGGCGGGCATGGAAAAACACCTGCGGACTATGCTGTAGTTGAGCTATACCTCAATAATTCTGATAAGACAATACCTGAAATGGATGAAGAGATTATAATATCCAGGAAAGTAAACAGGCACGGAACATCTTATTATCGCCTCAACGGCAAGATGTCTACAAGAGGGAATATAACAGATATTCTTAAAAAAGCAGGGACATCACCCGACGGAAACAATTTCATACAGCAGGGAGATGTAACGCATATAATTGATATGAAGCCAAAAGAGAGGCGGGAAGTAATTGATGATGTTGCAGGCATTAAAGAATACAACGAAAAAAAAGCAAAGGCAATAGAAGAGCTTACAGAAGCCGAGAGGAATCTTGAAGATGCAAGCATTATACTTGGGCAGAAAGATGAGACGGTAAAGAAGCTTCAAAAAGAGCGCGACAATGCCATTAAAGTAAAGGAAATGGAACTGTCTCTTGAAAAAGCGCGCGCGCAAATGGCCTTTACGCGCGTGAATGTTGTAAGGGGCGCGCTTGAAAATATTGACAGCACACTAAAGCTTAAAGAGGGCGAGAAAAAATCACTTGTCGGAAATGTCGGTGATTATGATGACGGGCTTGAAAGTATTGAAAAGCAGATAAAAGAAATTGAAAACACCATATTAAAAAAAAGTGTCAATGCTGAACTCAGGGGCGAAATAGACGAAATAAATTCACGGATACTAAAAAGAGAAGGATTGATAAACGCAAACAGGCGAGAGATAGAAACTCTTGACAGCATGATTGAAAAACTAAGCACTATTGCTGACAGAAAGGGCGAGGGTGTCGGCAGCCGTTCTGTGCGCGCAATACTGAACAGCGGTCTTGATATTGCGGGAACAATAAGGGATTTAGGCTCTGTTGGCGCCCAGTTTCAGACAGCAATACAGATTGCGGCCGGGGGGCACATAAACGACATTGTGGTTGAAAAAGAAAACACCGCAATACAGGGTGTTGACTATCTTAAAAGCAATGGCCTTGGGCGTGTGAGATTTCTTCCGCTTGACAGGATAAGAAACCCGCCAAGCTCTGCAAAAGCAGAGCTTGCATCAAAGATGCCCGGCATTCTTGATTTTGCAGTCAATCTGGTAAATTATAATGCTAAATACTCAGAAGCCTTCAGAAATGTTTTTAGGGACACGCTTGTTGCAGATTCTGTTGATGCTGCAAGGAAAGTCAGGGGACTTCGAGTCGTAACTCTTGACGGCGAGCTTTTTGAAGCAGGCGGCGCGATTGTTGGAGGTTCCATAAACAAGGCAAATAAAAATATCAATATTTCTGATGTGACAGACATAAGGGAATACGAGGGAAAGAAAATCAAGCTTAATTCTGAAATTGAAGACATTAAAAAAGAGATTGGGGATTTAAACATTCTTCTTGATGAGAAACGAGCTTTAGAGAAAAAAGAAGGCGGGGATGTTGTTGCATTCCAACAGAAAAAAGAAGAGCTTGAAGAAAAAATCGAAGAAATGAAAAAATCCAGAAAAGGGCAATACGAACAGAACCTGACACTTGACTCTGAAGTGCAGAACCTGAAATTAAGGCGAGCCCGGCTTGAAGCAGAATACGACACACTTAAGCTTGATTTCGAAAAATACAAAGATAAAGAACAAGAGCTTGAAAAGGGCGACCCCGATAAGCTTGACCGCGAGATTAGAAGCCTTGAGAGAAGCCTTAGGAATATCGGCCTTGTGAATATGAAATCAATTGAAGAATTCGATGAAATTGAAAAGGACTATCTTGATTTCAAAAAGAAAGTCGAGAACCTAAAAGAAGAGCGGGCTTCAATTGAACAGATGATAGAACAGATAGAAGAGAAGAGAAAAATCATGTTTAAGACCACGCTTGACTTTGTATCAAAAGCATTTTCAGAAGTTTATTTTGATGTAAATGGCGGCGAAGCGCGGCTTGAAATTGAGGATGAAGAGGATATCGAGTCCGGGCTTTTAATAAAAGCGCAGCCCAAAAGCAAAAAGCTTATGACAATTGATCTTCTTTCAGGCGGGGAGAAAACAATGACTGCAATTGCGTTTTTGTTTGCGCTCCAAAGATACAGGCCGTCGCCGTTCTATATATTGGATGAAATTGATGCAGCACTTGATAAGGCAAATGCAGAGATAATCGGAGACATTATATTGAAATATTCCGGAAGCGCGCAGTTCCTTGTAATTTCGCACAATGACATAACTGTGCGCCGCTCAAAGAGGGTTTACGGTATCTCAATGCAGCAGGGAATCTCACAGGTATTTGGTGTCCGGCTCGATGAGGAAGGGCGAGCTGTTGAGACGACGAGTGCCAGTGCTGTTTGATTTATTGGTTAAAATTCGTTATGTTCGCATTGTTTCTTTTTTTCTCACTTCTGCTGTATGTGGGAACAAATTTCCTTAAAATGTTTTCTTCATATTCTGTTATGCTTTTTATGCTCTCGTGTCATGAAACATTGGTTCGTACCCCGCCCTAAAGGACGGGGCTTGTTCAAGTTTCAAGCC
>JAGLIP010000037.1 GCA_023142905.1 Candidatus Aenigmatarchaeota archaeon
ATGTATTCGAACAAGATGGTATCTTTACAGGTATAATAAGCAACTCTGAAGACATAGCATTTTTGCTTTACAGTGGAGGAACAAGTGGTTTAGCAAAAGGTGTGATGCTCACACATTTTAATATGATAGCAAATGCTTACCAATTCAAACATTGGGCTTCCGGCATTCCAGAAGAATATTCAAAGGCTGTTTTATCTTCTCTTCCATTATGTCATAGTTTTGGTCTTCAATGTGGTTTCTTCGCTCCCTTATTCAGAAGAGAAAAGATTATCATACTACCAAAATTTCATCCAGTAGATGTTTTAAAGATTATAGAAGAAAAAGGAGCTTCATCTTTTTATGGTGTTCCAACGATGTATATAGCTATCTTAAGACAGAAAATTGAAGATTTTGACCTATCATCTCTCAAAGTATGCGTGTCTGGGGGATCAGCTTTACCAAAAGAGGTTCATCATTCATTCGAAGAAAAAACAGGCATTTCAATTGTTGAAGGATACGGTTTAACTGAATGTAGTCCTGTTACACACATCAATCCTTATGGAAAAACTAAGGTAAATTCCATTGGATTACCACTGGTAGATACTCAAGTAAGAATCATTGATTCTCAATCAATAGAACAGCTAGAAACAGGAGAAGTTGGGGAATTGACCATTAAGGGTCCTCAAGTGATGAAAGGTTACTGGGGAAAGGGGCTTGAATCTGTTAATGTTTTTACATCTGATGGATGGTTAAAAACTGGTGATCTTGGTGAAGTAGACGATGAAGATTATTACTTCATAGTGGATAGATTTATAAATAATACTACTAATTAATGATATCTACATTAGATAGCACATTTTGATGACAAATAACACATACAATATACCGTAAAAAAGGGCGAACGGTTATGGTGGGAATTCCTAATGACACTTGCCGAACCAAAAAATACAGGCAAGTGAAACTAAAAAAAAGAGGTTGAAACATGAAACGAAATATATCTCTACTTGGAAAGACTGTGCCAACACTAGTTGTCGCACTAATGCTTTTCAGTGGAATAGGATTTGCAGCACTGTTAACAAACTACGGAATAATAACCGGAACCGCAGAGGTAGATCAATCTGTATTAGTAGATGGAGAAGGATATGAAGACTCATTGACATTAACATACACAATTGATCCCGCAGTTGGAGGAAACACATATATGGATGAACCACATACATTAAAAGACCGGGCAGATGTACCCGCATATATTGCTGTTGGAACAACATATGGCGGACCTAGCTGGGACGGAATAACAACAAGATATGTTGGTATGGCGACCCTTACTAAAAAGACCGTTGATTTCGGTTCTGAAGTATGGGATGTTCCAATTGGTGCAGAAACAGTAGATATCGAATACACACTCATCGGCGATTCATTTGAAGCTGAAGTAGTGAGTAATGCACAAGAAAACTATGTGTTGATTTACTACAAAGACAATAGCGATAGGTTCAACTCACCAGCAGATGCAATTTATGTAGCTGATGTTACTGGAAACCTACCTTATTCAACCGATGGAAATGTTGATGAATATGACTATTGCGCAACAGGAGAATACACAACATGCCACGGTGCAAAACTATGGTATGTACCAGCAGGTGCAGTCAACAATGACGGATCAATCGACTGGAGCCAGGCGAGTGCCTTCTTCTTTGAAACCGAACTTATTCAGTATAACCAAGAAGGGGAACTAACTTTATACCCTCAGCATGTATTGAATTTTGGAATTGAGAACACATTTGATATAGCATCCATACCGGGATCACACACAATAACAACAAAAATTGCCGTTGGTGGTATTTAAATTAAATGTCCTTTGGGAGCAATGCTCCCTTTTTTCTTTTTAGGTGGTTATTATTAAAGAATATATTTACTTGCTGTTTGTAATTGTAATGCTTTCAGGTACTGTTCAGGCTACCACAGTAACTGATTTTGCAGTACTTAGCGAATTTCCGGATACGATTATCGGCGGAAACACAGCAACCGCGGAATTTCGCGTAAGATATCTGCAGCAATCACTGTCGCTATTCACACTAAACATAACAACACAAAATAATTTTACCGGAAATGCATCAGAGTTTTTGGATAAAAAAATATTGTTCAATGGCGTTGAATTGCCGGGTTGTGAAGAACGCACAGAAGCCAACAAGTTCATAAAAGAATGCCTTGTTTTATTAGACACTGGAGTGTACATTGTTACTGCGGTAATTACACCAGTGCCAAATATTCAACCAGATGCATTTAATTATTCATTCGATGCAAAAGCAATACAATCCACACAATCAAGCAGCAGCAATAATTATTGGACACCGACGGCCGTAGTTTCCTCCGACCCGGAGAATGAAACAAACAAGACCGACGATGGAGAATATTTTGAGAATACAACGGGAAACGGTTTTGAGGAAACATGCACTGAAGAATGGGTGTGCTCTGCATGGGGTGAATGCATAAATGATACACAAACAAGAACCTGTGTTGATGCAAACAACTGCGAAACAGATGAAATCAAGCCTTTTGAATTACAGCAATGCTTTGTTTTGAATAAAACGGTAAAAACGGTAACAGAATCATATCAACCAGTATCCCCAACAGGATTTGTATCTTTTGTTAATCTGGATGAGCCGAAGAATCTGGTTTTGGTTGGTTTGGTGGTCTGTTCTATTCTGATTTTGATATTCTGGATGAAGAAATCCGGCAAAAAACACTAAAATGTTGTAAACGGCCATCGCATGTTTGCATAAAATATATGTTGATATGCTTTTTACATAAAACTGATTAATTCAAGAATCTCCCGACACCACATCAATCGATATAGTTCCTGTAGTGTGATGATTTCGCCGTGCAAGAGCCACGCAATAGCAATTAACAGTATGGGCTAATTAAGAACAAAACATGACCGACAAAATAATGGCGGTCAATATCGGCTGATGCAAAAGATAAATAAGAAGCGAGTTTCTGCCAATAAACAATAACGGCTTTAGCTTTGCCGATAAATCAGGTATTAAAAAGCGCCTTTGCCCTCCAGCGTAGAAAGTATTTCCGAAAAAGATTCCAAGAAGCACAACAGCAAACCATGGAAAAATCGGAAAATAATCAAGTGTGTAAAAATGTTCATGTGTAAATCCTAAAAAAAGAAGATAAGAAAAACCAAAAACAAATTGTTTGAGACAAAAACCAATTACTACAAAAATAGCAGCTAAAAAAAGATTGAGATACCTAAACCGAAGAAAAGGATACGCAAGAACAATAGAAACCCCTATAAAATGGAGCACCCCGAAGTAAATTGTTCCTTCAGGCAAAAAAAGATAAGTAACCGTTGTTACCAGAAGACCCCAAGAAAAGATTTTAAACCCCCGCAAAAAATACTTCTTAAAAAGTGAAAAACCAGCAATCTTTACCCTTGCGCGCGAATAGCTTATAGTTAATGAAACCCCGACAAGAAAAATGAAAATAAACGCGGCAGTCCTTCCAACAATCCAAAATACTCCGGACCACAACTCAAAAGAGAACCCCGCAAAATAATTGAGATCAAAAAGAATGTGGTAGAAAATCATAAGCATTATGGCAATACCGCGAAGAAAATCCAGCTCAAAAAATCGTTTTTGCATAACTAATACTTGTGGTCGCCGATTTAAATTATTTGAAAACCCATATACTGTTTCTAAAAAAAATAGAATAATGCGCTATTTCTGGTTCAGTCGGTAGATATACAGCACAAGCCCTGCAAAAAATAGCAATATGCAAAGCAGGTATATTTCTGAACCTGTAAAAAGCCCGTAAAATGGGTTGAAAATAAATGGGTAAAAAGGCATTATGTCTGTGTACAACGGAGCATCAAATAATATATGTATGTAAATGCCTAAAATTGATGTAATGAATATGCTTTTTTTAGAAAAATCCTGTCTAGCTTTGAATATTCCGGCAACCTTTTGAACATTTTTGTCCAGTTTAATCATTACGCATGACAGGATAATCGCCAGAAGAAATCCGCCCGCAAATGAATGAAAAATTCCGTGCAAAGGATAATTCAGATCAAAAAACAAAACAAAAAGCGGTTCCAAGTCCACAATTACATTCGCAATCAAAAAAGTCGGCAAATGAATATATCTAAACAACAATAAACCAAAAAACAATGCAGGTCCAAAATGAAACGGTGTAAGCGGCATAATATAACCTTTAGATAAAAAGTACCATAAGGCTTAAAGCCCCTAAAATAATACAGAACTTAGAGAACTTTATTTTTTCTGCAAGTTTCATAAGCGCATCAATTGTTGCAACCCCGAATACAAACGCAAAAAAGATAGCAACCAATACATCGGCAGTAAAAGACACACCACCCATAAGCCCAAGACCTAATTCTGCCGCAAAAACAGCAGGGATGCTCATAAGAAAGCTTAGGCGAAGCGCATCTTTCGCATTGTATTTTCGAAAAAGTAAAACTGATGTTGTTATGCCTGAGCGGCTTAATCCCGGAAGTGCTGAAAACCCTTGTGCAACACCTACAATAATGCTGTCTTTAAGGCCTATAGATTTTTCCAAAGTTTCTTTTTTCTCTGCTTTTTTTTGGATAACGCCGGTTATAATAAGCAATAAACCAATAACAGCTGTTGCTGTTTTTCCCGAAAATTCAAACTGTTCCAAGCTAAATAATATCAAAGGAAAACCCACAATCCCCGTAAAAAATGTCGCCACAATAAGAAATGTTATAAGCCGGTTTTCTTCAGTCCCTAAAAATTCCTTAGGCTTTAAAAAATACTCAGGCAGATTTTTTAAAATCAAGACAAGCTCTTTTCTAAAATAAAAAATAGCGGCAAGAAGTGTCCCTATATGAAGAAAAACGGAAAGCGTTATGGCTTCTGCAAGCGTGCTTCCGAAAAAATTGACAAGTATAAGTGAATTTATTCCCTCACTTGAAACAGGCAGCCACTCTAAGATTCCCTGCACTATTCCTAAAACCGCATACGATTCAATACTCATAAAAATCACTTAAAAAAAGTGCTCACAGAATCCACAGATTCTATAACTTCTTTTTTGTTTTTACCTTCGGCACTTACACGAATTAATGCCTTGGTGCCTGATGGGCGTATAAGAACCACAGCTCCTTTATTTTTATATTTTACACCATCTAAATCCGAAATCATTTCGTATTTTTTATCCACTATTGCCGTAATATCTTCCATTTTTGTTATCTTTTCATTATTGTCTGCAAATTCAAATTTCTTTGATATTGTTGTATATTTCGGAAAATTTTCAAGTATTTTAGGGATCTTTTTTGCAACAGCACATAAAATAAGGGCTGCAAATGTGCCTGAATTGTACCATGAAAATTCAGGAAATGCGTAATGCCCGTTTGGTTCGCCTAAAAAATCAGAATTGTTTTCAATAGCCTTTTTTGAAACAAAAATATCGCCAACGCGCGTTAAAGTAACATCTGTTGCCATAACATCTGAAAGCATAGTTGAAGTATCTAAAGATGCAGTAATTTTTTTTGCATCAATTGCTTTTGCAAGAATTGTAAATATTTCGTCTCCTGTAATCCACCAACCATTTGAATCATATGCAAAAACCCTATCCCCATCTATATCGCAGCCAACAACAATGTCTGCATTATTTTCTTTTAGAATATTTGTAAGGTAACACCGGTTACCATTATCAGGCTCAGGATTTATGCTTTCGTCCTGCTTTGTTTCGCAGTTTATTTTTATAACTTCTGCACTTAGTTCACAAAGAAGTTCCGGCAGGACAATAGATGTTGCACCATTGGCGCAATCCACAACAACTTTTGCATCAATTGAACTAAAGTGTTTTTTAAAGCAGGAAACTACGCGGTTCAAATATTCTTTTTTAAACTCACCCGCCCTGTTTTCGTATGCGCCTTCGCCTGATTTCACAAATGATTTTTTAATATATATTTTCTTTACCGCTGCTAAATCCTCATTTGAAAAGCCATTCCCTTTTTTATACATCAGCTTAAAACCATTCCTGTTCCATCCGTGATGGCTTGCAGTAACCATGACAGACATTTTTGCACCATAATGTGTGCCCGCAACAGCAATAAGGTCTGTAGGCCCTGTCCCAACATCAATGACATCACAGCCGCACAAGCGAATTCCTTCAATAAGTGATTTTTTAAGATTGGGAGTTGTGTCTCGTGTGTCTCCGCCAACCACAACAAGGCCTTCGGCATGTGTCCCAATAGCTTTTCCAAGCCGTTCTGCAAGCTCTTCATTGACTTCTTTAGGGCATGCGCCTCGGATATCATAATTATTAAAAACTTGCGGGTTGTCCATAGGATTCACTTGTCTAAAGCAGAGTCTACAATTTTTTTAAGTTCATGAAATGTTGATGCCGTATAATTGGAAATATCATCTATTTCTTTTTTCCCTTCAGTGCCTGTTGAAATATCATTTAAGTTTTCAAAAACAGTATTTGTTTTGCTCGGTTTGAAAAGAACAGTTGTAATGCCTATTTTTTTAGCCTCAACAATATCCCTTTCAACAGAATCGCCGACAACTATTACTTCTTCAGGCTTTAGATTGAATCGCTCAAGAGCGATTTTACAATATTTGCCGGATGGTTTCATTTCACCAGTATCTTCAGGAGTTACAATTCCGTCAAAATATTTAGTGTAATCGCCAAAAATACTGTTTAATTTACGCGTTAGGGTTTCCCTGAATTCATCGCTTATAACTATAAGAATAAGGTTATGTTTTTTCTTGATTTCTGAAACAATTTCAACAACATCATCGAAAGGTTTTAGGTCTTTTATGATTTTATCCCAAAAAATATTCATTGCTTTTTGTGTTATTTGTTCATCTTTTGTGATTTCAAAAACAGGGACACAATAGCCTCTTTTTTTGGGGTCGCCACACATTCCTATTTTTTTTATCGCATCTTTGTGCTGTTTTTTTATGAGCTCTCTTTTAATCCCTGTTTCTTTTGAAAGAAAATCATAAAGAAGCCTGTATGCGTTTGTTGTGTCTATTTTGTAAAGTGTCTTATCAGCATCGAAAAAAATAGCCCTTATTTTTGGCTTCGAATCCCCAGTTATGTATTTTTTAAAGACGGCAAGAGTATTGTTGCGCTCCTCTTTTGGAACATCAAGAACTATGTTGCCCTGATAATTTGTTTTTTTGATTATATCAAAAACCTGTGTGAAATTTATAGCACCTTCCCCTATGGCAAGCCCGCTTTTTTGTTTTGTTGAATCAGAAATATACAATACGGGTATTC
>JAGLIP010000038.1 GCA_023142905.1 Candidatus Aenigmatarchaeota archaeon
TAGTCAACAAGGTTTTTTGCAATCAGCTCTTCAAGCATATCCGGGTTTGTGCCGTTGGTGTCAAGCTTTACAAGAAAGCCTGCATCTTTTATTTTTTTTAGGAATTTAGGCAAATCCTTATGAAGTGTAGGCTCCCCGCCCGTAATACAAACACCATCCACCCATTTTTTTCTCTCGGAAAGATAACCAAACACAACTGATTCATTAATACTTTTAAGCTTCTTAAAATCTAAAACAAGTTCAGGATTATGGCAGTAAGGACACCTGAAATTACAGCCCGGAAGAAAAACAGTGGATGCAATTTTTCCGGGAAAATCAACAAGTGTTGTCTTCTCAAACCCTTTTATAAGAACCATTATAAAACACGCTCCATTATCGTAACTTCTCCTTCTTTAAACTTAGGCGCGCAAATAACTTCAAACACAACATCGCAATCACCAACATTTTCAATGCTGTGATGCTCTTTTGGGTCTATCAATATGTGCGTTGGCTCTTTTATATTCAAAATCTCTTCTGTAAACCCACAATCTCGCTCAAAACCTAATTTTATCCTGCATGGCTTAAAGAAGAAAAATATTTCATCCCCATTCTCCGGGCGATTATGCATATGCCTTTTAAGCTTTTGACCGGGCATAAGCCGGGCATAATATATGCCAAGTTTCTCAGTTTCAAGGGATTCATTAAAGCCGACAAAAATATTCTCTGATTTGTTCAGAGAAAATTTAACAGAACCAAGCGGAACAATACGCGCCATTGCACATCCTCCAATCACTGTTCTTCATCTATTACTGCCCGTGCATCATTGACTGTATGCGCTTTAGATACTACCTTGCCCGCATCATCTAAAAAAAGAACAGTAGGCACTGAAGACACACCGAAATCCGATGCCTTTTTAAGGCCGTCATCTGTTGATGCGTCAACAAATTCGCCCATCATCTTGACCCCAGTCATAAATTCCTTCATCGAAGGGCAGTTGGGGCACATCGGTGTTGTAAAAAGCAGGTATTTCATATTGCTCACTCTTCACATGCGCTTGATGCTTCTTCTATAGGCGCTCTAGGCTCTTGTGGCGGCGCAGTTATTGGAGCCATTGGGTGATTCAGGGATTTCTGCTCGTCATACTCTTTTCTGTTATGGTACTCTGCAAGCTTTCCCTTGTTCCAGTTTTGTATCGGCCTAAAATACCCCACAATTCTTGAAAATACTTCTGTTTTCTCGCCGCATGTAGGGCATACAAAATGCTCTCCGGCAATGTATCTATGCTTTCGGCATATGCTGAATGTCGGGGTTATGCGGAAATACGGAAGCTTTGTGTTGTGGGATATTTTTTTCACAAGGCTTTTGCATGCCTCTGTGCTTGAAACCTTCTCACCCAAAAATGTGTGAAAAATTGTCCCTCCCGTATACAACGGCTGTATTTCATTTTGATGTTCTATTGCCTCAACAACATTGTCTGTATGCTCCACCGGAAGCTGTGTTGAATTTGTGACATACGGCGCATCTTCACTTCCTGAAGTGATTATATCAGGATATGCCTGCTTGTCGCTTCGCCCAAACCTGTAAGCTGTTGATTCTGCAGGCGTTGCCTCAAGATTGTAAAGGTTGCCTGTCTCTATCTGAAACTCACGGGTCACATCCTGCATAAAAAGAAGGAGTTTTTTTGCAAATTGCATTCCTTCTTCAGTATTTATGCCTTTGTCTTTTCCCAAAAAATTAAGGCATGATTCATGCATTCCGCAAAGCCCTATTGTAGAAAAGTGGTTTTTCCATGTGCCAAGATACCTTTTTGTGTAAGGCATAAGGCCATTGTCAAGATTCTGCTGTATGACTTTTCTTTTAAGCTCAAGAGAGTTTTTTGCAAGAACCATAAAGTGTTTAAGTCTTTGGAAATATTCCTCTTCGGTCTTTGCAGTATACCCAATCCTGTTTAAGTTGAGTGTGACAACACCGATAGACCCTGTAGAATCCCCCGGACCCCACATGTTTCCCGGCCTTTTCATTATTTCTGTTTGGTTTATGTTAAGCCTGCAGCACATTGCCCGAATTGAGCTTGGGTCAAGGTTGCTCCCCACATAATTCTGAAAATAAGGAATTCCGTATTTTGCAGTCACTTCAAAAAGAAGATTCGAATTTGGCGAATCCCAGTCAAAATCTTTTGTGATATTATATGTTGGTATTGGAAAACTGAATATTCTCCCCGATGCATCGCCCGCATACATCACTTCAAGAAATGCCCTGTTCACCATATCTATTTCTTCTTGGCAGTCGCCGTATGTAAATTCCTGTTCAACACCGCCGACAATCACTTTATCATCTTTCATATCATTAGGCACTGTCCAGTCAAATGTAAGATTTGAAAACGGGTACTGGCTCCCCCACCGGGACGGGATATTAAGTGAAAATACAAGCTTCTGCATGCACTGCTTTACTTCTTTATAATTCATATTATCTGTACGGACAAACGGTGCAAGCAGCGTATCAACACTTGAGAATGCTTGCGCTCCTGCGAATTCCATCTGAAGGCATCCGATATAATTTACCATCTGCGATATTATGACATCCATGTGTTTTGCAGGCTTTGCATCCACCTTATTCGGAACGCCCCCAAATCCCCATAAAAGAAGATTCTTCAAAGACCAACCCGCACAATAACCAATGCATCCGTGCGTTAAATCATGTATATGCATATCCGCGTTTTTGTGCGCTTCAGCAATATCTGGTGTGTAAAGCTCATTTAAAACATATGTAGAAATTACCTTTCCTGCGGTATGCAGCAGAAGCCCTGAAAAAGAGTATGCTTCATTCGCATTGTCATTGACATTCCAATGGCTTTGGTGAAGATACTCGCCGATTGTCTTGTTGACATCAAGAAAGGTTGCACCCATAGCCCTTGATTTTTTTCGCTGCTGCCGATATAAAATATATGTTTTTGCCGTCTGGGAGTGGCCGCTTTTAATCAATACTTTCTCTACAATATCCTGTATTTCCTCTACAGTCGGAACCTCTTTTCCTGAAAACTGGTACTCAAGAATTGTCTGCACTTTTTCCGCAATCGCATCAGAAACAGCGCGGTCATGACCTCCGACAGCCTCAGCTGCGTTAAAAACAGCATCTGATATTTTTTGAGTATCAAAATCTACAATTCTTCCATCTCTTTTCCTTATTCTTGTTATTTTTGCTGCCTTTCCGGTCATCTTAACCACACCCTAAACAAATTCCATTATTTTAGTTTCTCAAGTTCTTTTTCAAATGATGATATGCTTGCAAACTGCCGATAAACAGATGCAAAACGAATGTATGCCACATCATCCAGTTTTTTAAGCTTTTCCATAATAATTTTCCCAATCTCATCAGATTTTATCTCATGCGAATCACGGGTCATTATATCTCTTTCAACCTCATCCACAACCTTTTCAATATCATTCATCTCAATAGGCCTTTTCTCGCATGCTTTTATCAGACCCTTTAATATTTTATCGCGATTGAACCGTTCCCGCGTACCGTCCTTTTTTACAACAAGGAAATTGCCCATCTCAACGCGCTCATATGTTGTGAATCGTCTGCCGCATGCAAGGCATTCACGCCTGCGCCGATTTGTCTCAGAATCTTCTGAAACGCGTTTATCTACGACTTTGGTTTCCGGTGCTTCACAAAAAGGGCATTTCATTATGGCTCACGCTAAATCATTATAACATTTGTTTACTATTACTTGGGACTCCCTCAATCCACAACATATTGTGTCTATTTCTTAGGACACACCACAATATGTAGTATATTTTTGTATTAGACCTATATAAGCTTTATGGTCTTTTTGTATATAGGTTTCAAAAGATGTTATGTATCTCAATATATCTATATGGGTAGTTATTCTATATTTCATGAAGCTTTAAATATCAATTGTGATGGCTGCGTGCCGATAGAATCATACCACATTAGTTCGACCCCACCCTAAAGGGCGGGGTTTGTTTGGTTCGACGGTATGCTTTTCAATAAGCCTTCATCTACGGACTCAAGTCCGTAGTTTTCGGCTCAGTTGAAAATAACTCCTTTTTTAGTATATGGCATAAAAACAAAAAAATATAGTTTCAATGCTTTTTTTGGCACATAAACGCAAAAATCAAATGTTTATTGTAATAATTAAACAGTAGTTACTAAAACAAAGATTTATATAACTTACGAAACCACATATCACAAAACACAACAAGAACCAGCACATATAATTTCAATGGTGTATTCATGAATTCTAATTATGTTGAATTAACTGATATTTTTCCCGAAATGCCTCAAAAGTTAGAAAAAAATCTAGATCATATTGAATTACTTGAAAACTTAGACAATACGATAAACGAAAAAACAAAAATTATATATAATTGGTCTAAGACATCTGTAAAATATTTAAAAATCGTCGAATATGCAAAACATAAATATACAGATTTTATTAACGAATCAACCGGAAAAGGAATGATTATTTTAAGCGAAGCAGGATATAATGTAGATGAACTAAATATAGATGGTTCTATAATCCCTGAAGAAATCATGCAGGGAACATATCTGGATCTTCTAAAAAACCAACATACAATTTATTTATTTTTATCAAATAGGTACCAAAATATAGATACCCTATTTAAAGAACACAAAGACAGCCTGCAAGAAAGTATTGATTTAATAAATGACGATATAACCAACAGCAATAAAAGCATTGAAACCCGGAAATCACACATATTTGACGAACAAACAAAAGATGCGCAAACCAAATATGATAATGCTTCTGCAAAATATAAGACCCTTTTAGCAGAAAATAAAAAGATGTCTAACGCCCTTTCAGTACTCGAAGAATGTTTTGAATGGAAAGACATGAGAAAGATGTTTATGTGGCATAAACTTCCGGAAAAAACAAAAACCAATCTTGATTTCTTTAGTGATTCTGCCAGAGTGAAGTACTCAGAAACATATTCTAGTATGTCTCTAATAAAAAATGCCGGAAAAACAATGTCCATGGACAAATTTTATGAAGTTTATCAAATGACGAAAAAACTTGAAGAACCACGCAAAAATCTTGAGCAATCAAAAATAAATGCCGAAAAATACATAAATACGGATTTCTTAAAAAAAGACGAACAAACACAAATATTGAACGAAAAAATCAAAACATTACAAAAAGAGAAAAAAGAACACACAAATAAAATAGGCAAAATTAATAACTATATGCAGTCCACAGAAAAAACATTTTTGAAAATAAATCGAGATATTAATAATATATACTCTGAATTCAACTCTGAATTAAAAGGAGATGACTTAAAAGAAAACATAATTACCTTAAACAAAAAGATAACCCAAGCCGGCATACTTCAAACAATGAATGAATTTATTGATACTTGCCCCTACAAAAAACCTATAGAAAACACATCAATAAACCCTAACGCCATAACTCAATCAACATTGCAAATATGCACATAATAAGAAAAACAAATATCTATTCGGTATCCTTTTCAGAAGGAATAACCCTAGAAAGATTATCTTTTTCAGCCGTAGTGATATTTGTATTCTCAACAGCATCCTCTTTATCCGCATCATCAGTCGGTTCAGCATCTGCAATTACCCGCCCCACGGCCGCAAGCACATCCCCATCATCCATGCGCATAATCCTTACACCCTGTGTATTTCTTCCCTGGATTTTTATCTGCGATAAATTGGTTCGAATGATTTTCCCTTGTTTGCTTACAAGAAGTATCTCTTCTGTTTCACGAACAGCGCGCGAGTCAACAATTTTTCCGGTCTTGTCTGTAACCTGAAGATTGATTATTCCTTTGCCGCCCCGCCTTGTTATACGATAATCATCAATAGCCGTCCTTTTGCCATAACCTTTTTGAGTAACTGTCAAAATGGCTTTTTCAGGATCAAGAATAGTCATGCCGATTACTTTATCACCCTTAGAAAGCCGTATACCTCTAACCCCGGAAGCAGTCCGTCCCATTGAGCGAACATCCTTCTCATTGAACCGTATTGCCTTTCCTTCCCTTGTCGGTATAAGAATATCTCTTGTGCCATCAGTTTCTCGCACCTCAACGAGCATATCGCCGTCACGAAGAGTTATGCCGCGTATGCCACCATTCCGTGGTTTTGCAAATGCAGATGCCGGTGTCTTTTTGACAACACCTTTTTTTGTTGCCATGACAATGAAATGCTCATCATCAAAGTTGTTAGACCTTAAAATAGCGCACACTTCTTCCCCATCCTTAAGATTTAAAAGATTTGTGACTGCCCGACCTTTTGAATACCTTGTGCCTTCAGGAATCTGGTATACCTTAAGCCATCTGACCTGTCCTGTGCTTGTGAAAAACAAAAGATAATCATGCGTATTTGCAGTAAATATGTCTTTTATGTGGTCTTCCTCTTTTGTTGCCATGCCAATAACGCCTTTGCCGCCCCGCCTCTGAGCTTTAAACTCATCCTGCGACATTCGTTTAATATAACCCGTATTTGTAATTGCGATTGTGACATTCTCTTTTTCTATGAATGCTTCATCATCCATCTCACCCTCAGCAGCATCCTCTATCTTTGTAAGCCGGTCTCTGCCGTATTTGTCTCTAATTTCAAGAAGCTCTTTTTTAATTATATTAAGAACCTTCATCCTGTCCGCAAGTATTGCCGTATACTCTTCAATCTTGGCAAGAAGTTCTTTGTATTCATTGTCTATCTTTTCGCGCTCAAGCCCGGTAAGCCTCTGTAACTGCATTGCAAGTATTGAGTCAATCTGGATTTTTGATAATCCGAATCTCTCTGTAAGCCGTTCGTGCGCTTCTTCTCTGTTCTTTGAAGATTTTATGATTTTTATTGTCTCATCAATATTCTCAAGCGCAATTCGAAGGCCTTCAAGTATGTGCGCCCGTTCTTTTGCTTTTTTAAGCAGGTATTCAGTCCTTCGGGTAACAACCTCAAACCTATGGTCTGTATAGCACTGCAAGATAGTGGGCAACGCAAGTATTCTTGGCTGGTTGTCCACAAGCGCAAGATTTATCATGCCGTATGTTATTGACATATCAGTATGCTTGTAAAGCTGGTTCAACACTATTTCAGGTGTTGCTGTTTTTGTAAGCTCGATTACTACGCGCATCCCTTCCCTGTCAGACTCATCACGCAGGTCTCTAATGCCTTCTACTTTCTTGTCATTCGCAAGATGCGCCATAGTTTTTATTAGATTGGCCTTGTTCACCTGGTATGGAAGCTCAGTTATT
>JAGLIP010000039.1 GCA_023142905.1 Candidatus Aenigmatarchaeota archaeon
CATTGAACAACGAGTTATACGGAATAAATTCCGTATAACACCCCTAATTTAGTGTATTATACGCACTTTTGTTGTCCAAAATAGCCAACCAAACTATGCCGTTGGCTAACATGGTTAAAAATCCAAGAAAAAGCCGAAATTTACAGCGAGCCTGCGGCTTCTTTTTCTCTTCTTACGCGCTCGGAGAAGGCGAATGATGCGCTTGAATCTTCTTTGTATGCACCCATAATCTCGTCTGCAAGAGTTTTAGAAGCGGGTTTTTTGCTTTTGTGGGCTTTGTGGAATGTGCCCTGCGCTAAATGCTTTAATGCTAAGTCAACGCGCCTTTGAGGAGATGTCACAACACCTTCACGAGCCATGATACCGCCTTTCTGGTAGCTCATGACTTCTTCTGTAGGTGCTGAATTTTCAACAGCTGCAACAAAAACCTCTACAGGGTTCTTTTTTGTCTGGGTTTCAATCAACTCAAAAGCTCCGGATACTATTCGAGCAGCATTGAATGTTTTTCCGACATTATGGCCGCTTGATATTTTGTGCTTTTTTCCCTTGTGCCCGGAAACAAAAAGCTTGTTCATAAGCCTTTCTACAATCGGCACTTTTGATTTGTGGAACTGCTGTTTTGCATGCCGGCCGCCTGTTTTTGGAACAATTATCGGTGTAACTGTCACATAATCTATAAGGCCTGCATCTTTCACTTTTATATTTTCCATTTCCCATCTATTGAATAATTTTGCTTCGTTCATAAATATCACTTACTTGCTCTCTTTTTCTTTCCTGTAATCAGATGATGCAATGAAATGCCGTTTACTTGTATCACTTTCCATTTAACTGATGGAAGTGAGCCTTTAGGTCCGCTGTTTGAGCCGCCTATGCCTTCAACAAGAACTTCATCGTGTTCCTGTATGTGGCTTATGGCTCCGATCTCGGGGCAGAATGCTGTTATCTGCTTACCATTCTTTATAAGCTGAACCCGCACGCATTTAAGAAGTCCTGAATGCGGCTGTTTTGCTTCAAGCTGCCTTTTTTCAAGAACAATGCCTTTTGCCTGGGCTGTGCCTTTAAGGGGGTCTGATTTTTCCTTAAGATTAAGTTTCTTTCGGGTATAATCTACACTTTTCCATTTCTTTTTCTTCCGGTTCTTTAAAAGATCCCTTCCGGCGTATAGTCCTTTTGGCATTTTTATTCACTCCTAAAATCATTCAATTTGTATGTTTTCTATGGCGAACTGCTTTTTCAACAGCTCTTTTGTAATCTTGAGATTGTTCCCATCACGGCCGATAATTATTGCTTTGTCTTTGTTTGCGACCTTAATCTTTAAAGACTTTGTGTTTTTTTCGTTAATAAGCTCTATTTTTTCTATTGGCCGCACAATCAAGTTTTTTACAAACTCTTTTAAATCTTTTGAATATTTAAAGACCTTTATCTTTTTTCCGAATTTTTCGGAAATGCTTATTATGTTTTCTCCGTTTTTTCCGACAAGCTTTCCTATGTTTTTTGTGTCTACGACAAAATAAAGCACACTTTCGCCACGGATATAATCCATAACTTTGCTATTTGTCATTTTCTCAAACGCGTTTATAAAACCGATATCTTCCATGCCGTATTTTCTCATAGATTATAAACTCATTTACTTTTTTTGATACCCATAACGCTTACAGAAAACGGCTTTCTTAAATGTTCGCCCAAATCTTTAGCGCTTGCGTTTGACTGCTTAATTTCCGTGCCTTTATCGCCTGAGCTCTTATTTATTTTTTCTTTTACTATATCAGGACAGGTATCTGCAACAATGACTGTTTTTATCTGTTTTTTTGTAAGCCCTTTTATCGTACGGTTTGCACCAAGGACCACGGTTTTTTCTTCAACTGCTTTTTTTATTTCCCTTTCAAGTTTAATATCCATTAAAGCCACCATAATTTAATTATTCTTTTAATTTTAACTTTACTGTTCCTGTTCCTACGGGTGCCAAGTTTCCAAGTATCACATTTTCAATAACGCTTTTAAGCGGGTCAAGCTCGTGTTTGACAGCTGCGTTTGTAAGATGCTTTACGGTTTCCTCGAAGTTTGCCCGTGAAAGAACAGAGGATTTTCCGCCGGCAACACCATAACGCCCTATTGCCCGTATTTCGCCAGTTGAAGTCATTGCGTCTGCAACAAGCAAGACATGCCTTATGTCTGTGTCAACACCCTGCGCCCTCATTGTTGTCAGTGTTTCGCGCACAATGGCGTTTCTTGCTGCTTCTATTCCAAGAACGCTTCTTATTTCATAAATATTGTTTGTAAAAGATCTAATTCTATCAAGTTCCACCAGCTTTAGAACTTTCTTTAAGTTAGACCCGAGAGTTTTTATGACCCAGTCATCGCCTTCTTTTTCAACAACAACCTGTGATATTCCTTTTATGCCTTTTATGTATTTATCACGGACTTTGACTCTTATTGACTGCAGGTCTTTTATTGTCATTTCCTCTTTTTTGGGCTCGATTAAAAGCTTGTCTTTGGAAACTTCGATGTTTATGTTCTTTAGGCTTTTTTTGATTAGAACGGCAATACTTTCGCCGTCAATCTCAAGAAGTTTAGACTGCTTAGGGTCTAGATTGACCTCAATCCGGAAATTAACAAGATCAATAGCATCTGTGTCTATAATCTGTATAAGCTTTGTTTCTTTTATTTTTGCGGCTATTTTTGTTGCCCCTTCCTTATTATTGTATCCCTTGTCAAGATAAATTGTCATTGTTGGTGTTTTCGGTATTTTTCTTGCATCGAAAAGCTCAATCAGTCTTGGAAGCCCCTGGGTTGTCACAAGCTGAGTACGGCCTTCTGCGTGGTATGCACGAAGTGTTGTCTGTGTTGCAGGCTCTGATATTGACTGTGCCGCAACAACACCTACCGCTTCTCCGGGAGCGTAAATCATCCTATTAAAACGCGCCTCAAGATGCTTTTTTTGCTCTTTTGATAATTTCATATCGTTAAATTTTTTCGGAAGTCCTAATTTTTCATCCATACCATAACCACCATTAAATATTAAGTTCGCGGTCTATTGTTCCGCGATCGCTTTTTGAAGGGTCTATCCCGTCTTCACCTGCTGTAAACTGCACAATTGAATCAGTTCCGTCAACTGCACGAATTTGCGGGTTAACTACAATGTCCTGAAGAGCGTTTACAAGCCGCCTTTGAAGATAACCGGAAACTCTTGTCTTTAATGAAGAGTCCATTATACCTTCTCTTCCTTTCATTGCCTCAAAGAAAAATCCTATTGGGCCTATTCCCTCTTTGAATGATTCCCTTACAAAACCGTGAGATAATGGTGAAAGATCGTCTTTTTTAAATTGAGATAATGTCCTTCCTTTGTATCCTCTGAAAATACGCCTTCCTCTAATTGCTTCCTGGCCTATCATACCGGACATATATGCAAGATTCTGTATACTTCCACGAGCTCCTGTGTTTGCCATTATAGTTGCTCCGGATTCTTTGGCATTTGCTTTGATTATATTTTGAACATCGTTTGTGATATTATTCAACTCAAACATAATCATATCTTCTACAGTTTCTTCGGGAGTTCTTCCCGGCGAAGGCACGATTTTGTTTTTCTTGTATTTGTCAATCAGTTCTTCAACTTTTGCAAATCTTTTGTCCATAAGATTCTGTATCTCTTTGTCAACAAATTCAGGCATGTCAAGGTCGCCTATTGAAATTGTAAATCCTTTTCTTGCCATGACTTCAGATATTATTCTTGTTATTCTATCAAGAAATATCCTTGCTTCTGTGTGACCGCATTCAAGATCAATAGCATCAAGAAGCTTTCCTTTAAATGGTGCGATTGATTTTTCGTCAATTGCGCCCTGCACTATTTGTCCGTCTTTTATCACAACAAAATCATCATCAGTTTCATCATCGCCTTTACATACTGCTGATTTGTATGAAATAGTTATTTCTTTAGGTATTGCGAAACTATAAAGTTCGCGGCCGGTGTATGTGTCTTTTTTGAGTTCCACAAACATGCCTGCAGATGCGAGTATTTGTGCAACGGCTTTTTTAGTGAAAATCGTGTCTTTCTTTGTTGCAAGATAACTTCCTGAAAGATAATCCTGGTCGCATCCGATAATGGGACCGCCAAATCTTGGAGACCGAATGTTTTGTTCCACAAGCATAAGCTCTTCTGCTTCTGCTCTTGCTTCTGCGGTCTGTGGAAAGTGAAGATTCATTTCATCGCCGTCAAAGTCTGCATTGTATGGTTTGCATACGCATAGATTAATTCTAAAGGTCTTGTGCGGCATGACTTTTACTTTGTGCGCCATCACAGACATCCTGTGCAAAGACGGCTGCCTGTTGAACAGCACTATATCGCCGTCAATCATGTGCCTTTCTAAAATACATCCAACTTTAAATTCCTCAAGAATCAGTTCTTTATTGTCTTTCAGTATTTTCTTTCTGATGCCTTCGGGCATAATTACATAATTTGCTCCCGGATGCTTGTCAGAGCCGTTCTTTACGAACTCTGTTAAATATTTGATATTGTGCTTTGTAACTTTCACAGGAATTGTAAGCTCCCTTGCAATTCTTTCAGGAACCCCTACCTCGTTTATGCTTATGTTTGGATCCGGAGATACAACAGTTCTTGCGGAGAAATTCACCCTCTTTCCGCTCAGGTTGTGCCTGAAACGGCCGTCCTTGCTCTTAAGCCTTTGAGATAGTGTTTTTAAGGCTCTTCCTGACCTGTGCCTTGCAGGCGGAATTGATGAAATCTCATTGTTGAAATAAGTAGAAACATGATACTGCAAAAGCTCCCACAAGTCCTCTATTATGAAATCAGGCGCGCCAATTTCAAGATTGTCTGCGAATCTTTTGTTTATTCTTATGATATCTACAAGCTTGTGTGTAAGGTCGTCTTCGGAACGGTCCCCGTTTTCAAGAGTTATTGAAGGTCTTGTTGTAACTGACGGAACCAAAAGTAATGTTACAATCATCCATTCAGGCCTGCCGCCTATAATCTTTAGTGTTTTTGCATCCTCGTCGGATATCTTTTCAAACTGCTCGCGCACTTCAAGAGATGTCATAGCTTTTTTGCCTTTGTAAAAAGTAGAAGGCTTTTCAAGCTTTATTTTTTCGTATTTTTCGCCGCATTCAGGGCATACTTTCATAGGTGCCAAAGAACTTATCTTAAGCTCTTTTTTTGCAACATCTTCTTTTGTTGCAAGAAGCGCTCCGCATTTACAGGTGTATGTAAGAATTGTTTTTACCTCTTTTAGATATAATATATTAACTATCGGTCGTGCGAGCTCTATATGCCCAAAGTGTCCGGGACAATCACCCATTTTCTCGCCGCAGGTCTTGCATCGCATTCCAGGGTCAATAACACCCAAACGAGGATCCATAACGCCGCCGTCAATTGGATATGCATCAACATCGTATACATCGGAGGTTGTAACTTCCATTACTGAAAGCTTCTGTACCATTTCCGGTGAAATCATCTTGAACTTGATTTCTTTTATTGTACCCATAAGAATATCCTCCGTTTAATCCTTCTCCGCAATAATCTGCGGATACACATACATGCATTTAAGCTCATCTAACAGAAGCTTGAAAGCATAGTTCATATCAACATCAACAACCTCGGTTCCTTTACATAAAGGACATGAGATTTTTCCTTTTATCTTGTCATTTATTGCAGTAATTCCGCACTTTTTGCAGATTTTTATTGATGTCTTGTCAGAACCGAACCGCTCCTTTAATGTAGCGGCTGCGCCATGAGCCACAAGACAGTCTTTTTCCATCTCTCCGAATCTTAAACCGCCTTCTTTAGAACGGCCTTCAGTTGGCTGTTTTGTCAAAAGCGCTACAGGCCCTCTGGATCTTGCATGCATTTTGTGCGAGACCACATGATAAAGCCTCTGATAATATCCGATTCCGATCAATATTTGGGATTCTATTTTCTCGCCGGTTATGCCGTTGTAGAGTGTTTCTTTTCCGTCGTCTTTGAATCCTGACTTTTTCAATAATGCCCGTATTGCTTTTTCACTTGTCTTAAATGCAGTTGCATCTACGGTAGTTCCCGCCATAGCACCTGCTTTTCCTGCAACAATCTCTAAAAGCTGACCTACGGTCATACGGGATGGTATTGCGTGCGGATTTATTATTATATCTGGTGTCACACCTGATGCTGTGAATGGCATGTCTTCTTCAGGGACAACTAAGCCCACCACACCTTTTTGACCATGCCTTGATGCGATTTTATCACCAACTTCAGGAACTTTATGCTCCCGCACAGTTACTTTTATAAGCCGGTTTCCTTCACCGTCTTCACTAAAAATCACTTTCTCAACAGTTCCTTCCTCGCCTTTTTTTACAGTAAGCGAGTTTTCTCTCTTGTTGTTCATGCCCATCCGTATTTCTTTCTGAACGCCAAGAAATCTTAAAGGGGAAGTCTTTCCTACAAGAACGCCGTTGCCACCAACGAATGTTTCTGGCATGACAATTCCTTCAGGACCTAAATCTGCATATTCTTCATCTGATTTGAAACCGCGAATGCTTGCCTCGGGCAAACCAATTTCGTCTTCCTGCCCACCCCAATATCTTCTTGCTTCAGTATTGTATGTCCTGAAGAAAAAAGAACGGCCAAGACCCCTGTCAAGGGATGCTTTGTTAACTATAATTGCGTCTTCTATATTGTAACCATAGAAGGGCATAAGAGCCACAACAAGATTGTGTCCTGCAGGGTGGTGTGAAAGACCGGATGCGGTTGTGGTTTGGGTTTGCGCCATCGGGACTTGAGGATATACAAGCAGCTGTCCGGTTGTATCATCCCTTAAATGATAATTTTCATAAGGAATCCCTGTTGACTGAACAACCATACGGGCCCCGTAATTAAGCCTATCACCCCTGTTTTTCTCAGGGTATGGAAGAAGTGATGCAGTAATCCCCAATATTAAAAGCGAGTCAAGTTCAACATGCGTGTGTTCTTTTGTTATCTCTTCCTTTTTAAGCGCGATAAATGTGTTTTCCTCTTCTTCGGCATCAAGGTATTCGATAATATTGTTATCTATTACATCCTGCCACGACATTTCTTTTTTTTCTATTTTTTCTAAAA
>JAGLIP010000004.1 GCA_023142905.1 Candidatus Aenigmatarchaeota archaeon
AATTTTACTGTTGACACAACATCACCGCAATATTCCTTTAACCAAACTAACTCGACAGAGGCCGGTGAAGATGTATTATTCAGCCTTTACTGGGAAGATGGCACAAATCTTGCAGGATATATTTTCTCGTTTGATAATGGTACGGGGACATTTACTAATGATTCTTATGTTGGGATGACAGGTACAGGAAACTGGTCAAATGCGACGAAGCGAATAAACTCAACTGTCGGCTGCACGATACAGTGGCGGGTGTATGCGAACAATACGGTAGGAAACATGAATGTATCGGAAATTTTTAAATTCAACACAATAGATTTAAGTATAAGCGTTCATGAGGCAGACAACTCAACAGACAAGGCATGGTCTATTCTTAATATACCACTTGATTTTAATTATTACTGCTATGCCGGGATGGGCGGCTGTGATGATAGCCTTGCATCGGACAGTGATGGGAGCACGGCAAACTATACAATCGACAATACAGGCGGTACTGTTGATGTGCTTGCGTATGTTACCTCTGATTTTAACAGCTCTACATTTATGATATGCTCAAGTGCCGACGATGACAATGACGGCGATGATGAGGCATGCAAAGATGCACCCACAATAGGGCAGAACGGTGCAGACAACCTACAGATATACATAAATGTAAGCGGCTCGTGGGGGTGGTATAATGTTTCTAATTCAAACAGGGATGGATCGTCTTATGCTCTTGCTGTTGACTGTGATGTTCCGGCAGGTAAAAATGCAACAGGCATTGACTTTCAGGTACGCGCGCCGTATGGCACGCAGGGCAGTTACGGCACCACAATAACTTTTGTGGCATATAGCAATATATGTGCTGATGGAGATGAAGGAACTTATTATACTCCATAGGTGTTCATGATGAAAAAACATTTTCTTTTATTGGTTGCTGTTGTGGGGTTTTTTCTTAGTTTTGCGTGCAGTGCTTTAGCGATTGGGGTTTCGCCTGCGCGTTTTGATGCGGGGCTTCTTGAAATGAATAAAATATATGAATATTCTGTGTATTTGAGCAATGACGAGAATAATGCGTACAACATAACGCTTTTAACAACACCACGAGCAGAATATCTTACATCGTGTGTTACTTTTTCCCAAAAGCAGTTTGAGATAAAACCCGGCGAAATAAAGAATATAAAAATCATGTTAAACACAGGCTCCTGCGAGTTGACACCCGGAAACCACCAGATTATAATCCTGCCGGAAGTTACGGCAGAAACAAATGCGGGCGTTAAAACCGTTTCTTTGTCGTCTATAAGCGTGCAATTTTCAATTGAGGGTGTGGTACATCCTGTGCTTTTGCTTGAAGATTTTGAAATGCCCACGAAACTTGAAGCAGGCGAAGAGTTTCAATTTTCGTTAACTGCAAAAAACACAGGCAATGTGCGCGTTTGTGCAATACCGTTTGTTGATATAAAAAAATATGGGGTCATCATACACACTGCAAGAGGCACAACAGAGGCACTTATAGAACCCGGCGCAACGAGAGAGTTTGAGTTTTCACATAATTATCCTATTGCTGCCGGTGATTATATTGCAAGTGCATATATAATATACTTTGACGGGCGGGACACAGATATAAAGGATGTTTCGTTTACTGCGGTTCAAGGCAATATCTTAGAGGATGCAAAAAACGAGGATGTTTGGGATAGCACATCATTTGCTCCTGAATTTTTTGAGACTATAAACATTGGCGATGAGAGCGATATATTTACAGGGGAACAAGATGCGCCGCCTGAAAATTATCCGGGTGCTGGTGCGGGAATAGCCATAGTTGATCTTGAAGCATACATTGTTGCGCAGAGTGTTTCTATGTCGCTTAGTTTTAAAAATAGGGATTATTCGGATATCGATTATAGTTTTAGTGTGGCAATTTTTGACAGCGAGGATTTTATGGTGGCAGACGCAAAAGAGGATAGCACCGTGCGGGCGCATGAACTTAAGAATATAACTAAAGTGCTTTTTGTTGGTTCGGATAAAACATATGTTGTTAAGGTGAATATAACTTATAGTGCTGACGGAATTGAAAAGACCGTCCAGAGGCGCGTTGTTGCAGAAGTATATTCAAGCCCAACAGGAATGTTTGCATACGGAAGTTCAACAGGACTATTTGCTGTTGTTTTGATATTTACTTTACTCTATCTTTTTAATAATAGAAAATCACTTACGGGCGGTGGAAAAAAGCCCTTAGATGCTGTTTTAAATAAATACAGCAACATAGAGCGAAATATAAGTGCGGTAGAAGAACGCATACACCGACTGAAGAAAAAAATCAGGCGCTAAAGATGGTTCAAAAAATAAAACTTCGCGAAACATGGCCTGCAATTACATTGTTTACTGTATTGTGCATACTGCTTCTTTTTTTAAGCGGTACGGACTTTATTTTTACTCCAACAGGATATGTTGTAAATACTCCTATTACTGTAGCAATTGTTCCAGAACTAAATCATATTTTTTACGAGGAAGAACACATAAATCCTTCCAAGGATTATGTTTTTCAGATAGGCCCTATAACTACAGACGGGCAGTGGTATAGCTACAATAGTACTTATGGCGGGGTTTTTGCGGGATATGATATCGGGATTTATTCGGACGATAACACGAATCTTTTCAATTTAAAGAACACCGGAACAAAAACTATTGATGTTGTTATGGCATCCTCTGATTTTGACAATGGTGTAATGGGTGATGGAAATTATATTGATGTCAATCAATTTGATGGCGATTTTCAGATATACATTCCCGGTACGGGGTGGAGAAATGTTTCTGACAACAACAATCAGGATGACGATGGAATCAAAAATAATGAAGAGCTTTGCATAGCCAATAATCTTGTTGTAGGCGCAGAGGTTATTGGTTTTGATGTTCGGATACGGGCGTGGCCGGGCACAAACCCAGGGAATTATACAGCACATATACTATTGTCTGTTTTTGAAAGCGATACAATTGATATCTGCACAGGAGCTGGAGAATATGTTTTGCCTTAAAAATACAAAAGCAATATTTTTGAAGAATGCGATGTTTTTTATATTCTTTGTGTTGTTTTTGATTTTTGAATCACAAAACATCTTTGGTTTAGGTCTAAATCCATCATACATAGATGCCGGAACGATTACGCGGGGGAATATGTATCTTTCTTCTTTTGAGGTTATCAACAGGTTTGATTATCCTGTGCCATTAAACATAACCTTTGAGTTTACAAATTCATCTTATTATCTGAAAGAAAATGTGATTTTTTTCCCATCAAGTGTTATTTTATACCCTCAAAACAAATCAAAACTTTTTAATATGCTTATTATGGATACAGAGCATTTACAAGAAGGCAATCATTTTCTTGTGTTTCGGCCGTATCCATTAGCTCTTGAAGATGCAGCGTTGAATTTAAGTCATAATGTGACGATTGCTTCATATATTATGCAGACAAGTGCGTTTGCGCTTAATTTTACGATAGTTACCTCGAGCGGCATAGTTGAAGATGGTGGGGTGGATGTGCCTGCAAGCTTACCAAGCTCTGCGGATTCGATAATGGTGTTTCAAACAATAGAGTATGTGGTAAAAAATATAGCCATTACCTATCCTGCGTTATTTAAGGTTGCGCATGAGAATGAATCTGTTTCGATAACTGTAAAGAATGTAGGAAGTTTTAATTTCACCAATCTTACAATTCGTATAATTACTGAGCCGTTTTTTACGGTTGAATATAATACTGTGATAGGCGCTCTTTTTCCCGGTGAGGAAGTAAAGGTAATTTTGAATATGTCCGAGTTTTCAAATACATATCACCATGCTAAAATAGTTGTTTCTGATGGGGTGGATGAATGGGTGGAAGCAAATATGATTGTGTATGTTCCGGACATTCCAAGAGCTGCGATTCTGCATGACTGTATTGTTTTTGAGCCGCAGGACATAAAAATAAAACCAAATACAGAAACTTCAATAAGACTTTCTGTTTCTAATAAGTGCGATATTGCGCTTAACAATGTCAATATGATTGTAAGCAACATAGCCACGAAAAACATAGGTGTTTTAAACCCAAAAAGCACATCAATTGTTGAATTTTTAATTACCCAAACTGAAAGCTATAAAGAATACCCAATTTCTTTTATTTATGATGAAGGCGAGAGTGTGGGTGTGTTTTGCGCGTCTTTAGAAAAAGGGCGAATGTGGATAGTTCTTGTTTTACTTGCAGTTCTGCTACTGAGTGCAGGAGGATATTACGCATACAAGCACTTTCGGAAACGGAAGCCAGTTACAGTTCTCCATAAGAAAGCTAAATCCTTTAAGCACACAAAAGGCCACCGAAGGCTCAAACGAGAATAAAAACTACCTTTAAGTATTACAAAGGTTTATATGTTTTATGTACTTACTATTTGTTAGTGGTACTTATGAAACATACAACCTTTTTTTTAACAGGAATTATGTTATTTCTTGTTGGCGTTTCCGGATACGCGTTTGGTGCTTTTCATTTTGCTTATGGGGGGTCGGCCGAAAACAGCATAACTGCAAATTTAATATATCCGTATGGGAATCACGATTATGTTGATTTTTGGCATGAAAACAAGAATCAAATTGCGCGCATTTTTAATCCATTTATAGAACAATTCAATAATTCCGGATGCATTGACCATATTTATTTAAGGGCGCTTATAAAGCAGAATGGGGAGATACATAAGAAATCATTTGAACTTGTAGGTCCGGGCGCGGATGATATTGATGCTGCGTATGCACTGCATTCGTTTGTAGTTAATGAAATCAGTTATGTTCCTGTTGATGTCGAATTTGATGCAGTTGAAACATTGATTAATAAAAAGGGCGACTGTTCGGAGAAATCAGTGCTTCTTTTAAGTCTTCTTAAAGCAAGAGGGATAGATGCGTATGTGGTGGAAGGAAATGCCCACAGGTATGTTTTTGCGAAGCTTGATGGGGTGTGGGTGCCTATTGATGCTACAGCAAAAGATTTTTATTTTGTATATAATGCATGGGATGATGAGAAACTTCGAAGCCCTTATGTTTCTGATATACAGTCATTCATCTTTGATGAAAATATTGTTTTGTTCAACAAAGACTGGTGCTTAAGTACATAGTTTATTTAAATATTTTCCGTATGTTTTTCTTTTCTTTTGTGTTCTTCAGATATTGTTTTCATATGGTAATATATCAATTATATAAATACTATTTAGTATTGTATGAATATAGATTATGTTGTTTATAGAAACATATATAAACTGGTTCCTACCAATAAAAAGTTATGTCTGGAAAAAACGGAATTTCTATTGGAAAAGCCGATAGGGTTGTTTTAAGACTTCTTGAAAAATCAGGAAGAGCACTTTCTACTTACGAGATTGCAAAAGTGCTTAAACTTTCATGGGCTACGGTCAACACCCATTGCTATAAGCTTATGTCTTTTGGAGTTATTTCAGGCAGAAACGAGGAAGTAAAAATAGGCATGAAACGCATTGTCTGGGAGCTTACCGGCAGTCTTTAGGTGTTTAAATCAGTGTGATTAATATGGGCAAACAATATGATGTGGGCGGAAAAGAACGGGTTTACCTAGTTTTTGCGATATCACTGATATTTTCTTTTGGGTTTGCGGGCAATGCATATGCTGTTGAATTGTCCAATGTTTCTGTAAACCCTTCGGTGGCATGGATTAATCCATTGACCGGAGAATCGGTCGTAGAATTATCTGCAGAGTGTGCTTCAAACAGCACAGCGAATGTTACGGCGGTTATTGCGGGTGCTTTTGTTGATTCTTTAGGTATGGTGTGCAATGACAATACACGGATATATACGGGAACATATGTTCTAAACAATTTCGGTGATTACAATGCTACAATTACATGCGAGTATGAAAATGAGACAGATACAGCTACTGTGCCTTTTTCTGTTAACCTGCTTACGATAGATATTCTTTCAATATCTGAAACAGAGGCGTATGCAGGAAACATATCAGTCATAACGGCAGAAGTTCTGCTGAATGGCGGGCCTTTAACCAATGGCGTTAACTTTGGTGTGTCATTGAAAGATTCTTCTAATATCCGGAATGCTGAGATTCGGGAAATATCTTTTGGCGGCGGCGTGTATGAACTTGTGTGGGCGATTCCCGCAGTTGGGCAGGGAGATTATGGGGTTGATGTAACTGTGATGTTTGATGGAAATTCAATTTCGGCACAGCCCGCAACCTATCTTAAAATCAAACCGCCGGTAGAATTAGAAATATTAAGTCCTTCTGTCGATATAATATATTCTTTGACCGGCACAACAGAGGTTGAAATTGTTCTTAAGACAAAGCACAATCCTTTTTTGATTGACACACTGCACCAATCAGATTTTTGCGTTGAGCTTGGTGATACGGAACTTCAGATTGATAAGTTTACTTTTGATAGTGTAACAGATACATACAGTTTCTTTGTTGATTTGTATCGAACAGAGCCCGGAGAATATAATTATGAGCTTTTTGCATGTGTTGATCCTGATGGATTTTCAAAACAGAGAAGCGATTTCTTTGTACCTGTAGAGTTTATGGTTGATTTTGGAGGTATTTTACAGGATGCGAAAAAAAAGCCTGTATCCGAAGTTACAATAATTCTTGTAAAAACCAGCGGCTGTGCTACATACGATGAGTGTGTTACGGATAGTTCCGGGCTCTGTTCTTTGATAATCCATCCCGGAACATACGACATTGAGATGGTTTTCAGTGACATTTCAGTAAAGCTTTATGGTGTTGATCTTCCCGGAGAGGATGATTCCTTTAATAGGATACAGGATATTGTACGCTATGACCGATCGGTCAATATGCAAATTGACGGCCTGAAAAAAATCTCAAATTTTGTTGCCGTTGATTTTATGCTTCCGTATGATGGCGCAAAAGTAATTATGTCCGGTGCGGGCAAGCAGGATTCTCAAGTGTTTATGTGTTCTAAGTGGAATTTCGTGGATAGTGTATGTTTAGGCACATGGGCATCTTTTGATTCGGGAATAAATTATTTTGCAAATAAGATCGAATTCGAAACTGACGAGCTTTTTGCATTTGCAATCGGGGCGCGAGATTCGCTTAAAATTGAGATGGATGAATACCAGAAGAAATATTTTTCTGGTGAGGATGTGAGCCTAATCGGGATTGTTAAAGACAGCAACGGCAATACGGTGGCTGATGCGAGCATAATATATAGTTTTGGAGAGACTGAAGGAAGTACGCTTAGTGGATCTGATGGCTCTTTTATGATAAAATCCAATGCTCCTGAAGCTAAAGGGGTATTCAATGCGCTGATTAAGGTCGAAAAATCCCCGTATGATTCTGCAAAAAACAAAATCGCTCTTGAAGCATATAAAAAAGAATCACTTGATTTAACTATCCCTCAGTCATTATCCGCTAGCATGGGCAATGAAGGTTCTATTGCGGCGAGGATTAAAAACACCGGGCAGACCACAATGTCGGATGTAAAACTAACTGTTTCGGGCTTATCTTCCGAATGGTATGAGCTAACGCTATACAGTATAGATAGTTTGAAGCCGGGAGAGGAAAAACAGGTTACGATAACAGTTCTTGTTCCTTTGGATGACTGCGCGAATACAGTCTGTAGACAAGAATATGATTTGTCTATTTCTGCGCAGTCCGGAAGTGAGGTTATAGCAACGGATGAATTTGTGCTGTATCTTGATGGTGTTTTTGATTCTACGGACGGTTCGAAAACCATAGAAACCAATTCAGGAAGTTCAGAAAATTTTGTATCGGGAATTGCTTCTGTTGGAAATTCACTTACAGGACAGGCATTTGGAGCGGAATTGCCGGGCGGTTACTTAATTATACTTTTTTTAGCTGTTCTCTTTGCCGTAAGAAAATTCCTGAAGATGCCAAAAAAACAAAACATGGCCGAAAAGCCGCATTTTTTAGACAAAGCACAGGCGGATGAGATAAAAGCAGAAGTTTTGAGGGGTGCAAAGGAATCAAATACAAGCGCAAATCCAAAAAGCCAAAAATCAGGGAAAACCGGAAGAAAAACAAATAAAACATACATACACAGCGCGAAAAAAGACATTAAGACAATTTTGTCAAATCCCTTTGATTGAAGTATTTTTAATTCGCATGCATTAAACAACAGAATTTCTAAAATGGCGAGCCAAAAACGAAAATTTTATATACTCTCGTTACAAATAAACTATTAAGGGAGTAATTATTATACTTAGCCATAGTGCGTTATGTGTTATCGGCTAAAAAATGGTGGGGAGATAAAATGAAAAATATAGTTGGCTTGTTTTTGATAGTATCTATGTATCTTACAGTTGTTTTTGTTCTTGATTCTCCAAATGTGCTGGCTGATGGGGATAATGATGATTTGGATGCAAATGTGACGGTTGGGACATCATCGCCTTCTGTGGGCGCAATATCCTGTGTTGGCGGGGCAACGCTTACGCTGAATGCTGAGACAACAAAACTTTTGAACTGTTCTGCTACAATTACGGATGCGAATGGGTATCAGGATATACTTTCAGTTCGCGGGACATTCCATAACTCTACGGCAGAAAGTGATGGAGGGGATACAAGGGATAATTACAAGAATGCTACCTGTAGATTTACGGCTGACGACACACTCACGAGGGATGTTGAATGCACATTTACGGTATGGTACCATGCAAATCCTGCTGATTGGACTATATATTTTAATGCAACAGATGATGGCGGGCTTACGGGAAATAATACCGAAACAATTACTGTGGATGCACTTGTCGCCTTGAATGTTACTGAAACAGCTATTGATTTTGAGACAGTTGCTCTTGGAGAAACTTCTAATGAAATCACCACCGCGATAAAAAATACAGGTAATGTTGTTATTGATCTTAATATTAATGAAACACTTTACGGTGGATATATGAATTGTACTGATGTGGATTCTGATGATATACAGACAGACGCGGCAGGAACCGGCATAAGATATAATACAACGACAAGTTTTGCGTTTTCAGACACTCCATGGAATCTGACAGCAAGTAATCCTTTGGTGAATGTAAGCTGGGCTGAAGCGGATGGGTCGGGCACTCCAACAGCTCCAACGAATGACCTGTACTGGCTTTTGAAGCTGCCTTCTTCCGGCCTTAAAGGGGATTGTTCTACGATAGTTAGGATATCGGCAGCGCAGGATGTATAGGAAAAGATATAACTATTTGGACTGATGTCTTTTATATTTAGATTAAGGTCTATTGGTTTTTGATGTAGTTAGTCCGTTTAATAGTGACCTTAATCAGATAATAACTGGCTGTTTTTATTTAATTTTAATAGTTGAAGCTCTGCAGTAAACTGAGGAGGGAAACATTCGAAGCCCGAAAAAATGCGAATCATTTTTTGGATTTTTGAAAATTCCTTCAGAATTTTCGAGACTACCAAAATCACTTTGTGATTTTGAGTGACCTAGAAAAGCCAAAGCTTTTCTCGGGGTTTGAAACTTGAACAAGCCCCGTTTTTTTGGTTTAAGACCAAAAAGCTTCGAACGATGGTGAGATGATTTAAGGCGGGGCACGAACCAATGTTTTATGAATTTTAATAGTTGAAGTTCGGTGTTTCAATGCGGGGCTTTAGTATGTTTTAATGCAATTTGCAGTTCCTTTTTGAATATCTTGATGCGAAAGTGACTTTGCAGTCAAATCAACGCGGAGGATTTTGGTCACTAAAAGCTAATGCGTTAACACATGTTTTGGACAGTTGCCAGAATAATTTAATATAGCTATACTTGTAAATATATGGGTATGGGACATTTGCTTTTTTTAGATTCACTTCGGGACAAACTGCTTTGTTTTTTTGTGGCTTTTCTTTTCTTTTCTGTGTTTTTTTCGGGCGTTGTTTCTGCCGGCAGTTTTGCAGCGGGTCCTGGCAAGATATATTATAACAATCTTCTTAAAAGCGGGTATGCTGAGACGGAAATATATTTAAATAACCCAGAAAGCATGCCTGTGGATGTTGAGATTTTTGCAAGTGGTGATGTTTCCGATTGGTTATTTTTTTATCCGCAGGCAATTCGTATGGATGCACAGGAAACAGTTTCTTCAGTTGCCATTATTAAACCACCCATATATGTACCGAACGGGCAATATAGCGGCGCGATAGAGATTATTTCAAGGCCTGTCCGCAGTGAAAATACTACGGCTCAATATGGCTTAAGTATTGAGACCGCCATAACGCTGTGGGTTTTTGCAGAAGTTGTAGACAACCAAATTGTCGGTTACTCGGTTAGTGATGTTTCTTTAAGTTCTGTTGAGAGAGGATATAATGTTCCATTGCTGCTTTCAGGTAAAAATATAGGCAATGTTGAAGTAGCTCCAAAAATCCACGCAGATATATATGATGAGAATATGAATTTGATTAACTCTGTGAATATTTTAGGCACGAAGGTTATGCCGACGGCCAAAAACACAGAGACCGTTTATCTTCCGACAGAAACCCTGCCTTTAGGACAGTATTGGGTAAATGTTTCTGTTTCTGTTTCTGATGCAGTTGCATATACTAAATTATATACCTTTGATATTATGGAGTTTGGTGCACTTAGGCGCACAGGACTGTTAAAGCATGTTGTAGCAAGCAATGTGTGGGCAGAACCGGACGAGATAATTACAATATATGCTGTTTTTGAGAATACGGGGCAGTTGCCGTTAAAAGCGAAATTCAAGGCAGAAGTATTTTTTGAAGATAAACTTATAGAAACTCTTGAAAGTGATGAGAGATCTGTTGCGGTCGGCGAGACGGTTAACCTAACAACTTATTACAATCCAAATATGCAAGGCAGGCATTTTGTAGAGGGATATGTTTATTATTCCGGGAAGACTACATACAGGAAAGGAACAGTTATTAATGTGTTTTCGACTGGCAAGAAAAGTGCTTTTTTTGAAGGGCATACCTATTTTATATATACCACAATCCTTTTGTTGCTGTTGTTCTTTTTGAAACGGATTAGAGGTGCTTTTTCAAACCGTTCTGTTTCATATGAATCGGTAACCGGAAAGTATGAGGGCATTGAGAACACTATTGAGCGCCTTACAAGAAAAACTAAAAAACTGAAGCGGAAAATAGAGCACAAGAACAATTTGCGGAGATATGGCTAATGGGATTTTTTGGTTTTCGAAGTGACCGGGAGGAGTTAGAAAGGCTAAAAAAACGAGGGGATTACCTTGAGAGCAAGGTAAAGCTTCTTACAGAGCTTTTGTCTGACATAGATTCTGAAATTGATGTTTTACAGTTTGACCAACCCAAACAAAAAGTGCCGTCGGATGTAAATCAAGCGGATACTGAGTTAGAAACAGGCAAACGAAAATCGCTTTCACACGAAAAAATTGTAGTTGACATGCGCGGCGGAATAGATGAAAAGAAAATGCTGAGTGGTGGGTGGTGGCCGCCAGAAAACAATTTTCGGTGGACTGGCCGCGACAGCACGCCGGCTGAAATAACATTTGATGTCTCGCCAAAGGCAGCATACAAGCTTTATGTGAGTTTTTTTGTCCCGCGCATGATTGCAAAAAAACCAATCAGTGTTCTTGCTTATGGCAAGAAGATTTTTGAATTCACACCAACAAAAGAATCAACTGTTGAAAAAACAATACAAATTCCTAATAGCCTTACGGATCGCGGGATTCTTAAATTATCTATTACTTCTTCATTTTGGTGCCCCGGTAAAATTGACAAGAGCCTGAAAGACGGGCGAATACTTTCTTTAGCATTTAAGCATATAGAACTTGAACGCATATAGAATGCAGAATTGGCTTTTAAAACAATTAATGCTCAATTGAGACTTATGAAATTCGAGGCGGCATCCGATATACAGGAAAAAGTAACTCACATACTGGATGTTCTTTCCGGAAGCTCATTTCTTCACATACGGGCATCAAATTTAATATGCATGAGGTCGTATGATTCAAAGGCACGGGCATATGCAAGAATATGGTCCCTGCCCCGAATTTGGCAGGCAGGGCTTGGTGTTGAGCCGCATTATATCATAGAGGTCTTATCCCAATTTTTTGACAAGCAGTCAGATGAAGACCAAATACGGACGCTGATACATGAGCTTATGCATATACCTAAAACTTTTTCAGGGGCTCTTGTCCCCCACAAATGTTTCAACAAAAAGATTGATAGAAAAACAGTAGAGCTGATTTTTAAGGAATACAAGAGAAATATATAAACAACTACGGACTAATAATTTATCGGGTGTGTATAGATGAAAATAATTGTTGTTGGCGGCGGAAATGTAGGAAGGAATCTGTCTTTTGTTCTTTCAAAAGAAAAAAATAAAGTAGTTCTTGTGGAAAAAGATGATGATCTTGCAAAGGCGCTTGCGTTAAATACGGATGCTCTTGTGATTAGGGGCGATGCAACAGACATTACAATTTTAGAGGATGCAGACATTGGAAAAACAGAGGCGATTGTTGCAGCAACACAGGATGATAAGACCAATCTTATGATTTGTGAAATTGCAAAAAGCAGGAATGTAAAAAAAATTGTTGCGCGAATAAATATTCCGGGCAATGAAGAACTTTTTGTAAAGCTTGGAATTTCCTTGATTGTGCCTGTAACAGAGCTTGCTGTAACTTCAATAAAAAACGCGCTTGTATCAACAGGCGAGCGGGTTTTGGCGGAAATATCTGACGGCAAGGCGCAGGTAATAGAGGTGGTTGTAACTGAGAAAAGCACACTTGTGGGGGCATATGCACGAAAAGTTCGGGGCGGAGTTATCGGTGCTGTTTACAGGAACGGGGCGGTTATTGTCTGTGATATGAACACAAAAATAGAGGCGGGCGATGTCATAACAATAATTGCAAAAACAGAGGATATTCCCCGAATAATAAAAGCAGCCAAAGGGGAGAATTCTTGAGAAATATTTTGGCATATTTAGGGCTTTTGCTTGAAGTATTTGCATTTTTTTTGATTCTGCCCATAATCGCTGCGGTGTATTTGAATGAGCCTGCGGAACCTTTTTTGATTGCAGCACTAATTTCTGTTATTTTGGGGCTTTATTTTGATAAAACCAATAAGCAGGAAGAGCTTCGCATAAATGAAGCATTGACACTTACGGCGTTATCGTTTCTTTTTGTATCAATTATTGGCGCGATTCCTTATCTATATCATTTTGCGGATTTTGGCAGCCGAGCACTTATTGATTCTTTTTTTGAGTCAGTGTCTGGGTTTACAACAACAGGGCTTACTGTTTTTTCAAGTGTTGATACGCTGCCCAAAAGCCTTCTTTTATGGCGCGCAGAGACTCAATGGCTTGGAGGTATTGGGATAATTATAATTTTTCTTGCAATATTGTCTGAACTTAAGACTTCATCACAGCCTCTTTATCGCGCTCAAGGGTATGCGGCGCACATAGGGGTAACAATAAAAGATACGGCAAGAAGTATGATAAAAATTTACGGAGCCTATACGGTTGTAGGGATTTTGCTTCTCTATCTTTTTGGGCTTTCTTTTTTTGAGTCATTGTCGATTGCGTTTTCATCTATTTCTACAGGCGGGTTTGCAGTTACGGATTCTTTTTACACAAGCACAGCTGTTCTTGGCATAATTTCGGCGCTTATGATTTTGGGGGCGACTTCGTTTTTTGTGCATGACCGGATGTTTCGCGGAGACATAAAATATTTTTTTAGAACTGTTGAAACCCGTGCACTTATGTTTTTGATTTTAGCATTTTCTGTTATTGTATTGATTGGTTTTCCCCATCTTTCTAATATCTTTTTTGAAGTTGTGTCTGTTGCAACAACAACAGGATATTCTGCTCAGAATATGTCTAGTTTGCCTTTTGGATTTCTTGGTATTTTGATTATTCTTATGTTTTTAGGCGGGTCGTCCGCATCTACTGCCGGCGGAATAAAAATATCGAGAGTTTTGATTGCGTTTAAATCAATTCCCTGGTTTTTAAGAAAAATGACAGCACCTAAAAGCGCCATAATACCGCTAAAAGTTGGGGGTGAGCCTATTGATGAAGACATTTTGACAACAACAGTTGTGTTTATAATGGTATATGCTCTTGCTGTGTTTATTGCAAGTTTTGCTTTTATGTTTTTGGGTTTTGGAATTGTGGATTCTTTTTTCCATGTAATATCGGCTCTTGGAACTGTGGGCTTATCAACAATTGAAATATCAACAATTCCTGTAATCGGGAAAGTGATTCTTATTGCATGCATGTTTTTAGGAAGGCTTGAAATATTTCCGGTATTGATACTTTTGAAAAACATTGTAAAAAGGGAGTGATTTTATGATAAAGCTTAAAGCTACATTTATGGATTTTGAACTGGGCTTGCCAATTGTTATGATGAATTCTGAAGACGCAAGGGATTTAGGGGTTTTTCCGGGAGACCGGGTCTGTGTTAGAACGGGTAAGAAAACAGAAAAAACAGCATTTGTTGAAATCACAAAACATATTGTGAAAGAAGGATATTTGGGTATCAGAAAAGAGGCAAAAGAAAAATATGGTGTTCAAAAAGGCCAGGAACTTTCTGTACGAGCAGTATTGAAGCCTGCATCTGTTGAATACATAAAAAAGAAACTTGACGGGTATGAGCTTAAAGCAATAGAGCTTGAAGAGATAATACGCGATATTGCCACAAACAGGCTTACAGATATTGAGCTTGGCTCCTTTGTTTCTGCAGTATATACGCGGGGGTTTACAGACCGGGAAGTGATTGCAACAACAAGGGCAATGGTGAATGAAGGAGAACATATTAAATGGAATAAAAAATTTGTTGTTGATAAGCACAGTATCGGAGGGGTTCCGGGAAACAGGGTAACACCCATTGTTGTTTCAATTATCGCCGCCGCCGGACTTACAATACCAAAAACCTCTTCAAGAGCAATAACAAGCCCTGCAGGAACTTCAGATACAATGGAGGTTTTCTGTAATGTGTCGTTTTCAACAGATGAGATAAAACGGATAGTCGGAGAGACAAACGGTTGCCTTGTATGGGGCGGCGCACTTGATTTGGCGCCTGCAGATGATAAGCTTATCCGTGCGGAATATCCATTGTCATTAGATCCTGAAGGGCAGGTTTTGGCATCTGTAATGTCTAAGAAAAAGTCTGTTGGCTCAAACTGCGTTGTGATTGACTTGCCGTTTGGCGACGGCGCTAAAGTCAAAAGTTTTGATGCTGCAAAAAGGCTTGCGATGAAGTTCAAGAAGCTTGGTGAGGCATTGGGTATGAAAATAGAGTGCACAATTACTAAGGGCGATCAGCCAATCGGCAATGGTGTGGGTCCTGTTTTAGAGGCTATAGATATAATGGATGTTTTTTCGGGGCGGGGACCGCAGGATCTTTCTGAAAAATCCGTTGAGCTTGCAGGCGTTCTTCTTAAGATGACAAACAAAGGGGATGAAGAGACTGCACGAAAGATTCTTGAATCAGGAGCTGCACTTGATAAATTCAGACAGATTGTTCGCGCGCAGGGAGGTGCCGCGGATAAGGATTTGGTGGGGATGCTTAGTAAAAAAAAGATATCCTATTATGCGAAGAAAACCGGAACCATACTTAAAGTTGATAATCTGGTGGTTGCAAATCTTGCAAAAATGGCGGGGGCTCCGAAAGATATAGGGGCTGGGGCGTATCTGTACTTCAAAAGATGGCAGCAGGTAAAAAAAGGCGATAAGCTTTTAGATATTTATACAAGCCAGGACTATAAGATGGAATACATAAAAAAACTCCTTTTGGAAAAAGATGCTTTTGTAATAGGTTCTGACAAAGACATGACAGTTGAGGTTGTCTGATGGATAGAAAAACAATACTTATTGTGCTTGACGGCTGGGGAATCGGAAAAGAAAAAAAAGGAAATGCAATTGCGTATGCCAATACTAAGAATTTCAATGATTTTTTAAGATATCCAAATACCCAGCTTTCAGCAAGCGGTCATTCAGTGGGGCTTCCGGTGCGGCAAATCGGCGGGTCGGAAGTGGGGCACATTCATATTGGTGCGGGACGGGTTGTTGAACAGGAGATTCTTTCAATCAACAAGAGCATTGATACTGGGTGTTTTTTTAAAAAAGATGTGCTTTTAGAAACAATGAGTTATGTTTTGAAGAATAAATCAAATCTTCATTTAATGGGGCTTTTGTCCAACGGCGGTGTTCACAGCCATATAAATCATCTTTTTTCATTGCTTGAGCTTGCAAAAAAGAAGGGTGTTTCGAATGTTTTCATTCATGCGTTTCTTGACGGGCGGGATGTACCCCCAAAATCCGCTGAAAAATACATTAAACTCCTTAAGCGAAAAACAGGTTCTTTAGGTATTGGCAATGTTGCAACAATTTCTGGAAGATACTATGCAATGGATAGGGACAATCGTTGGGAGAGGGAAAAAAAGATATACGATGCAATGGTTTTCGGGAACGGCCGCAACGCAGAAGATGAGTTTTTAGCACTTGATGCAGCATATAAAAGAGGCGAGACTGATGAGTTTGTAATGCCTACAATAATTAAGGATGCACCGAAAATAAAAGACAAGGACGCAGTAATATTTTTCAATTTTCGGTCAGACAGGTCAAGAGAGACAACAAGGGCATTTGTGGCGCCTAATTTTAAGAACTTTTTTCGTACAAAAAAGCTTGATATTAAATTTACCGCAATGACTGAATATGATCGTGATTTTGATATTGGTGTTGTTTTTAAGCCGCAGATACCAAAACTAATTTTTCCTGAAATTTTAGCGTCTAATGATTTAAAACAGCTTCGAATTGCTGAAACTGAAAAATATGCGCATGTGACTTATTTTTTTAATGCGGGAAGGGACGGGCCGTTTGAGCACGAAGATAGGATCTTAATTCCATCACCTAAAGTTGTAACTTATGACTTGAAGCCTAAGATGAGTGCGGATAAGATTGCAAAAGATGCAATTCTTCAAATGAAAAACAGGAAGCATGATTTTATTCTTCTTAATTTTGCAAATGCAGATATGGTGGGCCACACTGGAAAATTCAATGCGGCAATTGATGCTGTATCGTTTGCGGATAAGTATTTAGGGAATGTTGTTGATTCTGCTTTAATGAATGATTTTGTTCCTGTAATTACTGCAGACCACGGGAATGCTGAAACTATGTTTCAGAAAGACGGAACACCACACACAGCGCATACACTGAACAAAGTGCCTTTTATAGTTGTTTCTGAAGAGAATATAAAAATGAAAAATGCGGGCGCGCTTGGAAATGCCGCGCCAACGCTTTTAAAAATAATGGGTTTGTCCAAACCAAAAGGGATGGATTTTGGGCTTTTTTAAACCAAACAAGTGTATTGTTGAATGTTAACATTAGTTCATTATGGCTATTCTTCTTCATCTGTTGGATAGCATGTAACTGTTGTTGGATCACATGATTCACAGTCAACAGTATCACCTGGTGTTATACCAACACATTTGCTCGCTATACAAATACCACATGCTGCCGTTTTTGTATTACCTTCAGATATGTTATCTACATTACTGACACTTGAAGATGTCATTGTAATTACTGCAAGGGCGATAACAATCAACACAATAATTGTTATTACGATTGTCAGAGCCGCACTCATACCTTTTTTCATAAATCATCACCTATTCTCGTAGTTTTATATTGTAATCATTCTTTTTGCTATGTATTTTGAACTTATGGTTTTTTCTGCAGTATTTGTGTTGTCGATAACATAATCTATTTTGCCATATACTGCATCTGTTGTGTCTTTTGTATTTTCATCGACGCTTGTGATTGTTTTTTAGTTATGTTTATAACCAAAAAGCGCAATAACAATCAACACAATAATTGTTATTACGATTGTTAGAGCCACACTCATGCCTTTTTGATAACTTAATCCTATATGCTTTTTTTCTCTTGAATAGTCTTTTAGACATTTTGGTTTATATAGTTTTGGAATTTTTGGCTCTGTAGAAATCATCCACACCATAACAACCTGCACCTGAACCAACCTGTGCAGGTTGTCTTGAAACTTATGCTTTTTGTGTGTTTCAAGCTTTTGAAACAAGTTTCAAAATATACAAAGTTCATAAACGAGACTTCAACAATCGGCATATTCTCGCTTCGGGAATAGACACATTCACCAAACTTCCTTTTGATGACCGAAAAAACAGTTTCCGTCAGGCTCCTTCGGCGATAAACAAGTTCGCTAAATTTAGC
>JAGLIP010000040.1 GCA_023142905.1 Candidatus Aenigmatarchaeota archaeon
TAGAATTGTTTCTGTAAAATCAGTCTCTTCAAAAAAGGCGGCGTTTATGTATGAAAGATACATGTTTGCTTTTTTGAAATTTGCCTTTTCTAATTTGCTTCCATGAAAACGACTGTTTGACAAATCCGCACCCTCAAAATTTGCGCCCTCAAGATTGGCAAAATCAAATACGGCATTTCGAAGTACGGCATTTTTAAGCATTATTTGGGGGATGTTTTTTCCTGAAAAATCCGCTTCTTTTATGGTTATGCCTGTAAAATCGCGCCTGCCTTTTTGGTATTCATCAAGAACGAATTTTGTGTCAACAACTTCCATCTGTTGATTGCCGGTGTTTGCTAAATCAATGACTGAGCCTATAATTTTTGCAGAATCAAATATGCTTGACTTTAAGTTGGCTCTCTTGAATGTGGTCGTTGTTATAGTCGCATCTGAAAAATCAGAATACAAAAGAAGGGCATCGTCAAATGATGTGTTTTCTATTTTTGCGTTCCCGAAGTTGGTGTCTGAAAGCTCTGCCCCTTTGAAAGTGCAGTTTTTAATAATGGTTTCGGAAAAATCTGTTTTGGCCATTTTTGCGCGAGAAAAATTAAGTCCTGAAAGTGTCTCCCCCTTAAAATTCGCGCACACTGAAACTATGTCTGCGAAGTCGGTTATGCCTTCATTGTTTTCTTTTACGACATCATCTGCTTTTAGGTGTCGGACAAGAATCTTTGGAAACTCATTACCTATATGCACATCCATAACAAAATATTGTTTTTTTGCATTTATATTTTAATGTCGCTAACAGGTTTTTTCAAAAGTTATATTAACAACCTTCGCCAATTTTTATATTGAAGTATTATATCGAGATATTGAGGGATACAATGAACAAAAACAATAAGGCAAAAACGCAGGTAAAACAAAAACAGGAAACAACAAATGTGCCTAAAGAAGCAATTCCGGACAAAAAACCAATTAAAAAACCAAAACATAAAACTGAATCAATTCCGGCAGTTAAAAATCATGCGCAAAACTATAAGAAAAAAAGCATTAAGGCAATTCATCCCACAAAAAAACAAATGATTAAAACCCCAAAAATAGTGAAAAATCCAAATCACAAAATAAATAAAAAAACTGTGAAAAAAACAACATCTAAAAAAGAAAAAAATACAAATATTCTTGAAACTTACACTATTTTAGCAGACAATGTTAAAGCAACTGTTGAGATAAAAACCACGGAAACAGAATACATTCCACTTTACTTTCTTGTGCGCCCTCAGATGAGTGCTGCAACGCATGCGGTTCTAAACACTATGCGTGATGAGCTTATCACAATGGTCAATTTATCTGTAAAGGAATTTGTTGATCCATCCGCACTTACAACCGTTAAGAAAAAATTCATAAAAAAGGCAATGGAATTGATGGAGAAATACCTTCCATATGCTACTGATAAAGACAAGGAACTTCTTTCAGGAAATCTAATCCATGAAATGCTGGGCTTAGGAGATATTGAACTTATCCTTTCCGACCCATATTTGGAAGAGATTGTCATAAACGGGCATAAAGAGCCATTGTGGGTATACCATAAGCATCATGGCTGGGTAAAAACAGATATAAAACTTAAAAACGAGGATCAGGTGTATAATTATGCTTCTGCAATAGGGCGGCGCGTGGGGCGACAGATAACAAATCTTGACCCTTTAATGGATGCGCATCTTACAACGGGCGACAGGGTAAATGCAACTCTATTCCCTATATCGACACAGGGAAACACAATCACCATAAGAAAATTTTCCCGATCCCCTTGGACCATAATACACTTCCTTGAGGCAAAAACACTTACAAAAGAAGTTGCAGCACTTCTATGGCTTGCAATACAGTATGAGCTTAACATACTTGTTGCAGGAGGCACGGCTGCAGGAAAAACATCTATGCTTAATATACTGATGCCGTTTATGCCTCCGAACCAGAGGATTATATCTATAGAAGATACACGAGAGATAAACCTGCCAAAGTTTTTGCATTGGGTTCCATTCTCATCAAGGGAGGCAAATCCTGAAGGAAAGGGTGCGGTTAGTATGCTTGACCTTCTTACAAACGCGCTTCGTATGAGGCCTGACAGGATCATTATAGGTGAAATTCGTAGGGCGAAAGAGGCAGAAGTCATGTTTGAGGCAATACGAACCGGGCACTCAGCATATGCCACATTCCACGGAGATAAAGCAACAGAGGTATATAAAAGACTTACAAACCCTCCGATGAATCTTCCTGATGCGTTTTTAAGCGCGCTGCATATTATTGTCGTTCAATACAGGCACAGACGAAAAGGATTGAGAAGAACCCTTGAAGTTGCAGAACTTATACCTACAGATACCACAAACCAGTTGAATGTGGTTTACCGATGGAACCCACGGACTGATGTTCTTGAAAAAATCGGAAAACTGCATAGGGTGGTAAATGAAATAAACCTATATACGGGCATGACAGATATAGAAATAGATGAAGACATAGAAAAAAAAGCAATGATTCTTGACTGGATGATAAAAAGGCAAATAAAAACAGTAAATGCTGTCGGTAAAGTCATCGCCGAATATTATAGGGATGAAAAAAAGGTAATTGAATTTGCTTCGAAAAATAAGAATCCTAGTGAACTTTTAGGTGATGAGCTTACAAAAGAGCTTTTTTCAGGCGAAAAGCCCTAAAACAAATAGTTGTGGTTTTTGATGAAGAACTCAAAGTTGCTTAAAAAATCAGCAAGGTTTATGAACTATGCATCAAAACTTGAGCCTTCTTTTCCGCAGATAAAAATCGACCTATTACAATCAAGAACGGACTTATCATTAAAGGAGCACATTGCGATAAGCATTTATCAGTCAGTAAACACTACAACAATGTTTGTTGTAGGCATTCTGATACTTGGATACATTATTGATTCTACTACACTCATAATTCTTTCAGTTGTAGCATCGCCGTTTGTTTTTATTATGATGCTTTACAGCGCACTTTACCGCCCCAAGATTTTGACCTTAAAGCGCGCAAGAGATATAGATTCAGAACTTCCATATGCTTTAAGGCATCTTTTGATACAGATAAAATCCGGAGTTCCTTTGTACCAGGCGCTTGTTGCAGTTACGCAAGGCTATGGTGCGGCATCAAAAGAATTCGAGTATATCATAAAAGATATAAACGGGGGGAAATCCCAGACAGAAGCAATAGAAGACAGCATTGTTTCAAACCCTTCACTTTCATACCGAAGGTCATTCTGGCAGCTTTTGAATGCAATGAAGACAGGAACCGACCTTCAACAACCGCTAGAAAATATAGTGGATGAAATTTTAAAGACACAGCTTCTTTCAATAAAAAAATACGGCCAGGAGCTTAACCCCTGGACATTGATGTATATGATGTTTGCAGTTATTATGCCTTCTTTAGGCATCACATTTATGATGATATTATCAACATTTACAGGAACAGGCATTCCGGATATTGTGCTTGTAGGGGTTCTTATATTTTTAGGGTTTTTCCAGATGATGTTTATGAATATAATAAAAAGCAAAAGACCTGTGGTGAAAATATGAGTGTCAACCTACAGATAAACCCGCGAAAAAAGAATAAACAAGAAGATATTCTAAACAAAGAAGCAAGGCATCTGCTTGAGGCATTTAACAAAAAAAAGCCATTAACAGATAAAGAGAAAAAAGAGAAAGAAAAAATACAGCATGAAAAAGACATGCAAAAGCGGCGGCGCGCAAAGCGGTTTTATTTTTATTTTCCAAAAAAATACAGAGAAACCATAGAAACAGAAGCAAAATATGCGGGTTTTAATGAGCCGCCGTGTTTATTTATATATTATATGACTCAGGTGTTCTTATTTGCCGCGGTCGTTAATCTAATATACCTCATTGTTGTTCTGCAATCGCCGTTATGGCTTGCAATTATACCCCCAATACTAATACTTTCTGTATGCTTTAGTGCGCCGTACATCATATATACTATGCTTGCAGAGTCAAGAAGAAAGCAAATGGAAGTCATGCTTCCGGATATTTTAATGCTTGCATCCGCCAATATAAAATCCGGCCTTACAATTGACCGCGCACTTCTTTTTGCGGCGCGCCCGGAATTTGGGGCATTGGGTTCTGAGTTCAAGAAAGTTGCCTTTGAGATATACGGCGGAAACGATACAGAAGAGTCATTTACAAAGCTTACGACCCGGATAAAATCCCAGATTCTTGAGCGAACAATAAGCCTTCTTATAGAAGGCTTGCGATCAGGCGGTGCTGTTGCAAAGCTTTTGGAAGAAACTGCAACAGATATAAAGAATACAGAAATGCTTCAGCGGGAGATTCGCTCAAGTGTCATGATGTATACTATATTTATATTCATGGCAGCAGTTCTTGGGGCTCCTGTGCTTTTTGCAATATCCAATTTCCTTATAACCTCCTCAAGCTCAATGTGGTCTGACAGCATTCCAAGCGGGGATATGTCGGCTATGCCGAACACAGGATTTCTTTCAATTTCAGCACCCCAAATGAATCTTGAATCATTCGGCTATTTTTCAATTGCGGCCATAGTACTTACAACTTTGTTTTCGGGAATACTTATTGCCCTTATCCAGAGCGGAAAAGCAAAGAACGGGATAAAATACACACCTATATTTATGACTATAGCACTTGCGCTTTTCTTTGTGGTGAAGCATGTCCTTTTAACTGTGTTTGGCGGGATGTTGGGGATGAGTTAAATGCCATTTAGCTTTTCATAAGAAATAAAAGTTCCTTTATCTATTAGGAATTTTCCGATGTATTCGTTGCATAGATTTAGCGAAACGCATTCTTTAAGAGTTGTTCTGTTGAAGTATCCTAGCAACGACCGGATACAGCCTCCGTGTGTTACAATAAGGGCGGTTTTGTCTTTGTGTCTTTTTTCAAGTGTGATTATGAAATCAACAATCCTTTTTTGAAGCATTTTGAATGACTCGCCGTTTTCTGGTACAAATTCAGGGTTTCCCCTAAAATTAGGCACCTCAAATGCATCTTTAAGCAGCATGCCTGTAAGTTCACCGAAATTCTGTTCCCTTAATCGTTTTTCGCGCACAATCCTGTTTTCAAGATTCAGCTTTTCTGTAAGGACCTGGGTTGTTATAAAAGCTCTTCCAAGGTCGCTTGAGTATATGTGGTCAAATTTTATGCCTTTAAGCCGGTCTGCCACTAAAAACGCGTTTTTGTATCCGTCGTCTGTAAGCGGTGTGTCTATATGCCCCTGGATTCTTTTTTGCACATTGTATTCGGTCTGACCGTGGCGGGCTAGGTATATTGTTAACATGTGTTTAGAATTGGTTAAAAAAGTATATATTCTCGTTCTATAATCCTCAAAAAAAAGAATGATTTGATTATCCCGTTACCAAAATGGCGCCCAGAACCATGATGATTATTGCAATAATTTTTTTAATTACTATTGATTTCCCAATTTCTTCTTTTAGGATTTTAGGATAAAATTTGCTTAATATTACGGCCATCACAAGAACAAAAAGTGGTTGTAGAGATGTTAATGCATTTACAAAAGTAACATATCCGTCAACGGTGGCTATCGTAATCAGTAATATGGCCACAATCCCTATGGATTCCGGAATAGATACAATCAGAATTATTTTTTTGCCTTTTTCTTTTATGGCCAATAAAAGATCATTATAACTAAAATAAACTATTGGAATTAGCACAAATATCGTCCCTATACGCGAATATGAAAATATTGTCCAGAAATCAGCAAAATCTAAAAGATATTTTGTAATGACCATCATGACGGCCCACGAAAATGATGCGAGCATCATAAACCAGAATGATTTTTCAAATTTCAATGAAATTGAATTTTTCGAAGATATCATTATTGCGCCAATTACAAGCAATATTATTCCAACATAATTTACTATGAAAAAAATCTCTCCAAGAAATACTGCAGCAATAATAGATACAAATAACGGAGTTAGTTGAAATAATGCCATGACTCTTGAAGCTTCTTCTAAGTTAATTGCTTTATAATAAAAAATATTTGTTAGTATGTATAATGTTCCGGCAATAAATGCCCAGGCAATATTTATGTTTGAAAGTGTTTCAAAACCTTGAAAAAAATATATGACCACACTAGACAAAAGGCCTATAATTCCAACAAACATGACTGGAATCATTGGTTTTGTAATCCACTTTGAAAGTATATGCTTATCTATGATATTTCCTAAAGCCCAAAGCAATGTTGCAAGAAGTGTAAACAATATCCAATACATGTTGATTTATTGAAATATAGAAATTAATATACTTGTAAAATACAAAAGATATTTATGAAAATCCAGAAACTTGACAAAATCCACGCAAAACAAGCAGCGGTCTTAATTGAAAAGACAAGAAGTGTTGTAAAAAACAAAAAGTATATGTTTATCAACCGATGAAGAAATGCATTTAATTGCGTTTTATTTCTTGATTGGGGTAAGTTATATATACCTTTCGTGATTATAATACGCCCATGGTTCCAGAAGATGTAAAATCTTTTATTATGAAAAACAAAGTTGTTGCTTTTATGGGCACGATTCTGCTTGTTTTTATTCTTTTGTTTGCGTTGACATTCATTTTACCCATGTCCAAATCGTCAATAAGCCAGAACCTTGGCGGTGCTTCATACGATATGGGTATGTCCAGAGAATCATTAGACTTTGATAGTAAAGGATTATCAGACTCTCTGAAAGCGCCCAACACAGTTTATTCAAGCGGCTCTTATGTTGAAGTCAAAGAAGGTTCAATGTCTATAGAGACAAAAAACGCCGAACAAGATGCATCAGAAATCCGTTCGCTTACTGAGTCTTTTGGGGGTTATGTAGAGGACGAGAGAAAATACGACAACGTATACAATACGAACATAAATATTCGCTCAAGAATTCCGGATGATAAGTTTCAGGGGTTTGTTGATACTCTTAAAAAC
>JAGLIP010000041.1 GCA_023142905.1 Candidatus Aenigmatarchaeota archaeon
AAGCTTTGGTTGTGAGACAACACCGATACACTACTAGAAATAGATAGCATTATAAATGGTTGTCTTTCTTGGTTGTTTTTTATTCTTAACGAATTTTCGGCCTTAAAAGCATACACCGACGGTGTGATGGTTTCTGGCGAGCTTGCTGGAACACCAAGCGGTTGTTTTAAAAAGCACATTTAAAATATTCTTATATACAACATGAATACTATGAAATTCTTAATCATCGGCTGGGGTGCGGGAGATTCTTTTTCCGGCGGCATGGATGTGCATGTGCTAAATGTTTCTAAAGCGCTCGCAAAAAAAGGTCATTCTGTCACTCTTTTTGCTACGGATGGCAAACCTACAGAGACAATTAAGAACCTGAAAATAATTCCTGTTAATCTTGCAAAAAAACCAAATTCAATTGATGACTTCATTTCTGCTGTTAAAGAATACAATGAAAAAATAAAATCTAGTTCAAAAGAACTTGATTTTGATGTGATTATTTCGCATGATTGGATTGGTGTTGCTGCTGCAGAAAAGATAAAAGATACTACGGGAAAGCTTTGGTTGCATACCGTGCATTCGCTAGAGCACATGCGCTCGCTTAATGATTCTAAAGGAGATATAGAAAAATTTGAAAAAAAAGGGATTGTTGGTGCAGATACCGTATTTACGGTTAGCAATTTCATGAAAGATGCAATTCATGAAAGATATAGGCGGACTACAGAAGTTATCTATAATGGCTCTTCTTTTGGTGTGAATGAACTTGTTGAAAGAAACCCATATTCAACACATACAGTACTTTATGTTGGCAGGCTCACAGCACAAAAAGGTATAGAGTATTTGATATTGGCTGCTAAAAAAATATTGGGTGTTGTTCCTAATGCGCGATTTATTATTGTTGGAACAGGAGAGCTTGAAGAATCTTTAAAATCATTCGCTCTTGCTTTGGGTTTTTTTGATTCTTTTGAATTTTTGGGGTTTATTTCAAAAAAAAGGCTTGCTGAACTTTATTCTACAGCGTCTGTCTTTGCATCTCCATCTATTTATGAGCCGTTCGGAATAACTGTTCTTGATGCTGTGCTTTTTTCCTGTCCTGTTGTGGCGACAAAAAACACGGGCGCGAATGAACTTTTTTCTTGCGGGATTACAATTGTCGAACCACAGGACTCGGTATCACTTAGTGATGCTGTTGTGCGCGTTCTTAAGAATCATGATGAATTTGAGGCTTTGGCGAAAAATGCGAAAGTTGTTGTTGAAACAAAGGATTTTTGGGCTGAATGTGGACGGATTATTGAGAAAACGAGTGTATCTAAAAACGCAGATTAATCTGCTATTATTGTTTCTAAATTTTTATTTTGAAAGTGCTAGAAATATTACTCCGAGAACCCCGACCAAAACGCCCGTAATTATTCTCCATTTGTATTTCTTTACATCTATTTCATGAAAGAATAAAACGCCCACACCCACAGCCCAAATTATATTGGCCTGCACTACCGCATACGCAACAGATGCTTCCAGATAATTGTATGCGCTAAGCATAAAATATGCCGCTCCAAGGTAAATAAACCCCGCTCCAAAAGCCAATAAATTGTCTTTTTTGCTTACGGTTTTAATGTTTTTTCGCAAAAATACTGTGAGTAAAAAAAGAGATAAAAGTGAGCTTGCACTCCAAACTAATTGCTGTTCTATTACACCTATAGGTATTGCCATCTTGTTTAGAATTGTTACAAATGCAAACAAAAAACCTGCAAGAATTGCAAGAAAAATTCCTTTGTAATCTGTATTGTTTTGTCCGTTTGTTCCGTCATTTGTTTTAGTCAGAATATACGCAGATATGACAATTAAAATACCGCCTAAAAGAACATAAAATGGATTTACTGTAAGGTGTTCTTTAAGTATCATAAAGCCTAGAATTATGCCGAAAAGCGGCGAGAAGTTTTTCCAGGGATTTGCCTTTGAAAGACCCATTCGGCCAACAGAAATTATAAATGCATAAAGGCTTATTGCCCATATTGGCCCCATCAGTAAAGAGAGCATAAAATAATCAGTGCCAATTTTTGAAGAAAAACCCACCCACGCGCCGCTGGTTAAAAACATTAACAAAGAGCCTAAAAAAAATCCGAAAACCATCACAAGAGTAAATAATAAAGAGTCTTGTTTTGCCATTTTCTTTGGCGCAACATACAAGCCCATGAAAACAGAACTTATCAGCGCAAACGCAAACCCGAGAATTATTTGTGATTCCATAGAACTATTACAGGGTTTTAGGTTTATTAATTAAGATTGTAACTGTGTGGGTTCTGCAATCTTTTCGTCCAATGTCCCCAAAATCCTTCGGATGTCGTCTTTAGTTTCGCACTTTGTGATGGCTAATCTTGCTTCCCTTCCGCCTATAAGGTTCTTTGTGAACCAACATGCATGGAAGCGATAATCTTTTAATTGTGGTTCGTAGTATTTATCCATCAACTCGCATAGCGTGTCGTATGCCTCAACTTTCTCATGCGCGGTTGGCTCAGGCAATATTTCTCCGGTTTCAAGATAATGATTGCACCTTTTGAAAATAAACGGGTTTCCTATTGCGGCTCGCCCAATCATCACAAGGTCGCATTTAGTGTCTTCAAGCATTTTTTTGCAATCTTCGGGTGTCCTTACATCGCCGTTGCCGATTACCGGAATGCCTACAGACTCTTTTACTTTCTTTATCATGTTCCAGTCTGCAACGCCGGTGTATTTGTCTTTCATTGTCCTTGCATGGATTGTAATCGCGGATGCTCCTGCTTTTTCTATTACTTTTGCGATTTTTAATGTGTCTTTTGAAGAATCAAAGCCGAGACGGATTTTGGCAGTAACCGGGGTTTTAATTGAACCTGAAAGGGATTCTACAACGGCTTTTATCAGTTTTGTGTCCTTAAGCATTATGGCTCCTGCGTTCTTTCTTGCCAATTTGAAAGACGGGCAGCCCATGTTTACATCTATTATGTCTACGGGATCTTCAAGTATTATTTTGGCTGCTTTCACAAGATTTTCTGTGTTTGAGCCGAAAAGCTGGGCCGCCACTGGATGCTCTTCTTTTACGGTCATAAATGTCTTTGGAGTCCTATGCTTTTTGTAGAAAAACCCGTCTGAATCAATCATCTCAGACCACACAGCGGCAGCACCGTAGCGCCTGCATAAAATACGATACGGCAGAGTCGTGACTGAACACATAGGTGCCAATATCACACTTCCTTTTATGTTTGCTGAGCCGATTTTCATATAATTAGACTCTAATAATGGTTTTTTATATGAATACAAAAAAAGAAACATTTAAATAAATTTATTACTATTTAATGATAGTTACAAAGTTGATTGTGTATGGATGACGAATTCGCCCCCGGAACGCTTTTAGATTTAGAAGACCAAATAATGTATGGCTTATTGCTTGCGATAAGCGCGAACCAAAATCAAAGTGTTTTGGAAAGCCATAACCTCTGTGCTGCGCTAACAGAAGCGGTTGGCAGGAAAGTAGATACGGGCGATATAAATAACTTAATCGAAGAGGGGATTATAAAACGAGTTTTCGATGGCAGAAAAAAATATCTTGTTTTTGGAGATTATGCAAACGAGTATCTTCACCCCTCAACACTTAAAGATGTATGGCCAGAATTAACACCCCACATAAGAAAATGCAGCTCAATTAGTTCTATTACATCACAACAAAGCCCCCTAAAAAACCACCCTTTGTGGATATTGGCATCAAGCCCGACAAAAAAAATGTGGCTTCCGGGATCGACGATATACCAAGACCTTACAGAAAAAAACTCATTAAGAAAAGTAGTGGCTGTGAACACAACAATAAATATGGAAAAGCACATTAAATATTCAGAAATGAATAGTTCCGAGTTTAGAAATAATGATTATCTTATAAGCCGCGGGGAAACATTTTACCAAGGGCTGGCCGAACTTTTATATTCCAAAGATATTGCAATCAGCATAGATGAATTTAATTTCTCAAATAGTGAATGGGATAAATTGGACGAACAATACAATATTATTCTGTTAGATGATAAAAATAGAATTGATGGTGGAATCGAAAAAACAATAAAAACACTAAATCGTTTAAGGGCGGATGAAAAACAGGAGAAAAAAACTGCGAAAAACATATATGATTTAAAGTATTATTTAAACCGCAATTTAGACCTCAAAATAGATCTTTGGGACGATTTAGGAAAATTGCATGATCAGAAAAAAGCTATTCGTGAGAAAAAACTCATAATCCATGGCACTTCGTGCCCCTATGGTCTTGATGGCGATAAATGCCGAAGGTCATTAAGGTTGAGTGAGAATCTAGGAAGCTGTTATTTTGATGTGGATAATTGCCGTGTGGAATTTACGCCATTCTACAAGGGCGTTTATATTACACCAAAAGCGCCGGTTGTCTATCTGAATTTTGAAGAGATTGATGAAATAATGCACATTCTTGAAGAAACGCATAACTTATCTACAAGACCAAAAATACCTAAAGGAGAAGAGATTTTGGACAAATACATTAATGCCGATGAACTTGTGTTTTTTGAATTCGATATAGATAAAATGCATCCGCCTTATGATAAGACCAGATACTTTCTGCCGGCAAAAACTATTAAATCAATATATAGTGATTCTTGTAATCAGTTAAAATTATATGGTCTCTAATCAAATTACTGCAAAATGTTTAGCGGATTTAATTCACTTCGATTAATTGCCTTTCAGTCTTCCCGCCCTTTACTGCCAAAACTTCAACGGATTTTATTTCCCCAACATCTTTTCCTTCGTATTTTGCCTCAAAGACCCCATCACCTAAAGCCTTTATGCAGTTGGGTCTTGATGCGGCGTAATAGACAATAGTTGTTGGCGAAATTGATTCAGGGAGGAGTATGTATTCTTTTTTATCTGTTCGCAAAATGGCTGAGACTTGCGATTTTACATGTTTTTCGCCGTCTTTTGTGTAAATGATGACCGAAATGCTTTTTTCGTATTTAAGAATGCTTGTCTCTATGTGCATGGATAAGATATTGGGTGGTGCGGTTTATATAGACTTATTACTTGGGGGCGTTATTGCAAAAGTGACCATTTCTTCTTCTTTTCTTGGGATTATGTATTTATATAAATCCGTTTCATCCTCATTGATATAAATTGGTTGCGCTTTTAATACCGGAATGCTTTTGGTATTTATCCATTGTCTGTCCTCAAGTATTCTTTCGGTCGGCATTTCATCAGAATACAATAAAACGCCGTTTGCGCCATCGGTTTTAGTTACAAGAGAATATATTTTTTCTATAGCTGCTTCATCCAAAACGCATGGTTCTTCATTTTTGGAATAATCATGAATTAAAATTTTTGGCTCTTCGAGTTCCTTATACAATACAGACCCACTATTTATTTCATCACATGTTTCATTTGTAATATTCTTTAAAACCATATTTCCGGCTCTTTCAAGAATATATATTCCGGAACCATTGCCGAGTGATAACTCTGTTGCCATACTATTAATCTCGCGGTGAGTTTTAAAAAGATACGCCTTATGGTTCTTATGGAACAACGCCTACAAAACTATAAAAATAAGAATATGCCTTAAATGATACTATGCTGGAATATGCTTTTTTTGTTATTGGTTTTGCCCTGCTTTTGAAGGGTGCTGATTTTCTTGTTGAAGGAGCGTCCTCGCTTGCAAAGAAACTTAAAGTATCCGACATGGTGATAGGGCTTACAGTTATAGCTTTTGGCACATCAATGCCTGAACTTGTAATAAATATAACCGCGAGCTTAAGAGGTGCTACAGACATTGCAATCGGCAATGTTCTTGGAAGCAACATAGCAAACATTCTTGTGATTTTCGGCATATGTGCGCTTATTGTGCCTTTTAAGGTGAATAACACAACAATCTGGAAAGAGACACCCATGCATCTTTTGGGGGTTGTTGTCTTAGCGGTTCTTGCGAATGATTTTTTGATTAATGGCGCAGCTGAATCTGTGCTTTCAAGAAGTGATGGGATTATAATGCTTCTGTTTTTTTGTGTTTTTATGTATTATGTTGTGCGAAATTCAAAAGATGGGTTTACTGAGACAAATACAAGGGAGCGAGGGCTTATAATGTCAATTGTGCTTGTTGCTTTTGGGCTTTTGGGCCTTACTGTTGGGGGTGAATGGGTCATAACAAACGCGATAATCATCGCCACAAATATGGGTATTAGCGAAATTTTGATAAGCCTTACAATTATTGCTTTTGGGACATCACTTCCGGAAGTTATAACTGCCATTATTGCGGCATATAAACGAAACACAAGCCTTGCCATTGGAACTGCTATTGGCTCAAACATATTCAATATCTTTTTTGTTCTTGGCACAAGTGCTGCCATTAGGCCAATTGCTTTTTCTTCAACACTAAATACAGATATTCTTGTTTTAGGACTTGCGAGTGTTATTGTTTTTGCTGTAATGCTTTTTGGGAAAAAGCAAAAAACCATTGAGCGAAAAGAAGGCATTCTGTTATTGTTCATTTATGCTGCTTATCTCGCATTCATTGCTCTAAGGGGATAACGGCACAAAACACAGAGTAACGGCACATAAGTGTCTGGTTTTCTTTATATCTGCTACAGAACAAAAGTCTTTTTAGAAAAATAAGGCGTGAGGGCTTCAAAGGCACTATGCCCCGAAAGAACCCCTCACACGCTTTTAAGGGAGGTATACAAATATGAGCGGAATTGAATTATGGACCTGTGCGCTTCAAAGGCACAGGGATGACATTTGCGTCAAAGACGCAATGAAACATATTTGGATGGCCTAAATATTCCTTAAGCCCACCCAGGCTTTCTAAAGTGCGGCAGTTTACTGCTGCACTTTCTTTTTCTCGTTAAATGCCAGCATTTTGTTTATTCTTTCAACTTCTTTCCAGTTGTTTCTCTCAGCAGCCATATTTTTCATTTTT
>JAGLIP010000042.1 GCA_023142905.1 Candidatus Aenigmatarchaeota archaeon
TGCGGACGCTACAATGGTTATTATTGTTAATATTGGGGATATTTTAATAGATGCCGCATATATGAGCCATTTGCTTGCAAACCCGTTTGTTAAAGGCACACCCGCGTTTGCAAGTGCGCCTATAAGAAAACCATAAGATAATATCGGATTTACACTTCCCACACCCTGCAGGTGTTCCATGTTTGTTGTCTTGTGTTTTAGGACCAAAACGCCGGCGCTTAAGAAAAGAAGCGCGTCAATGAAAATAATATTCATCAAATGGTATATGGCCGCAGTGTATGATTCGCTTACAAGAGCACCCATACCGAAAGCAAGAACAACAAAACCCACCTGAGCTATTGCGGAGTATGCCAAAAGCCGCATAATATCTTTTTGCTTTAAAGCCATTAAAGAACCCAATATGATTGATGCAACACCCAATATGATTAGTATGTGGTGTGTCAGAAATCCTGCGCCAAATACTGTGAAATAGAGGCGCATAATTGCGTATATGCCTGTCGCACTTACAATAGATGCGAAAAATGCGCCAACAGGGGGGATTGTAACTTCTAAAATATCACTTTTTAAATAATGAAATGGCACAATAGCACTTTTGAATGCAAGAGCGGCAAAAATAAGGCCGAAAGCTATTGCTGTTGATGTACTTAAGCCCACCCCAAGAGTCCCCGCCAAATCAGCCATGTTGAGTGTGCCTGCGATTCCGTAGATTATTGCGATGCCTAAAAGCATGAATGATGCGGTAAAGGAACCTAATATGAGATATTTTATTGCGCCTTCAAGGGATTTTTTGTTTTTGTGAAATGCTGTAAGCGCATATGACGCGATTGAAAGAATCTCAAAAAACACAAACAGATTGAAAAGGTCTCCTGCATGAAGAACGCCCATGACCCCGGTAAAAAGAAGCATAAGAAGTGTGTAGTATTCAACACTCCAGGAAGTTATGTATTTTTTGGAATAAAGCACCACAAGAAATCCAATAACAGATGCAAGGATTATGAAAAGAAGGCTGAATGCATCAACTGCAACTGAAATTCCGTAAGGCGCCATCCAACCAGACATATATTTTACAGATATTTTATTCAATAATACTGAAGGGATTTCAAAGAGAGATACAACAATTGCTAAAAAAGAGGCGATAAGCGCAATCCTGCGGCTGTTTTTTGCATTTAATGAACCTATGAGCGGGATTAAAAATCCGGCTGCAAGAAAAATCGGTATTGAAAGAAAGCTATACATTTTATCCCCGTAGATTATCCAGTTTTTTTGCAGATATTGTTTTGTATTTTTTATGCACCTGTATGATTATTGCTACCGCAAGAGCAGTTATTGAAAGGTCTATGACGATAGAAGTCAGCACAAATGCCTGCGGCAGCGGATCTACAAAAAGGCTTAAGCCTGTTGTTTTTATATCTGTTATTATCGGCGCCACACCCGACACCCTATAGCCTATAGAGATTAAAAGAAGGTGTATCCCGTTTGAGAAAATACTGAAACCTATTATTTTTTTAAGCAAATTCTCTTTTGCAAGGACTGTATATATTCCAATACAAATCAACAAGGCCGCTATATAATTAATAAACATTTTTTACCACTTTGATTTTTTTGATTTCCATTCTTCTTTTACTAACGAATATACTATTATCACAAGCCCGGATGCAACAACAATCGCACCAAAAAGATTCAAAAATATTGTAACTCCGCCGCTCCAGAGAGTTAAAGGCGTTTGCAGGTGCAGGATGTCCGGGCGCACAATAACTTCAAGAAGGACAATTCCCAGAAGCGCTATGCTTGCGACACTTTTTAGATCCCCTATTTTTATTTCACTGAAGTGTTTTTCAACTTCTTTTTCTGTAAATGCAATCACCAAGAGAAGAAATGCAGAGGCCAGAATAACTCCTCCCGGGAAACCCCCGCCAGGGGATATATGGCCGTGAAGAGAGACATAAAATCCGAAAACCATGATTAATGGGACTAAAAGCCTTGTTGTGGTCTTTATTATTGCATCCATTATCCACGCACTTCCTTTTTTTCTGCAATGCTTTTTTTGTGCGCAATGAGAAAAATAGCGATAATTGCTGTAAAAAGCACGGTTTCTTCGCCTAATGTATCATAGCTTCGAAAATCCCATACAATAGCATTTACTATGTTTGCAGAGCCTGTTTTTTCAATGGAGTTTTTTGTATAGTATTCCTGAACTTCTGTTTTTTTTTCGGAAAAACTCCCAACAGCGGTTACAATAATCAGAAAGAATCCAATTGCGACAAAAATACTTATTGTTTTTTTCATTCAATCCCTTCTTTTCTTCCAGTCCTGTTTACTGCGACAACATATATGAATGTGCCAAAAACCGCAGTTACGACAATCTGTGTTATTGCTATGTCCGGTGCGGCCATAAGATAAAAAATGACCGCTACAACAAGATCAAGCCCACCTAAAATAAGCACTGCGTAAAGCATATCTTTTGCCTCAACTGCTGCAATAGCAAGTATGGTGGCGACCAAAAGCAATAATTCAAAAATCATTTTAATCTCCTAAGGTCATTTTTTGAAAGATTTTTCGGGGCGATGCCGTGCCTGTATGCGGCTCTTCCAATTGCGTGGCCTGTTGTGGCGTTTGTTACAAGCATGATGATTGCTATTATGGTTATCCTTAACCGAAATTCCGGAGCCGTGTATGCGAGGGCAAAAAGAGGAATAACAAGCCCTGAAATGGTTATAAGTGTTGCAGCATGTATCCTTGTATATACATCCGGAAATCTCAAAAGCCCCAAAGCCCCGATAAATGCGATTGCAGCAGAGGCATAGAAAAGTATCATCATTTTTCTTTCACCCACTTAGATACTGCAAGCACGCCTATAAATGAGAGCATTACAACAGCAATTGCTATGTCTAAATACATAGGGCTTTTGGAATAGACGGTGTATGCGATAAGACCAACCACAAAAATGTTCGATAATATGTCGAGTGCTAAAAGCCTGTCTGCAAAACTCGGCCCTAAAACCAAACGCGCAAAAATCAATAATACTGCAAAGGAATAGAATAAAATAATCATTATTTTATACCTCTAATTGTTTTTTCAAAAACCGCTCCCGGTGATGAGTCTTTTTTATGATTAAGACAGTGAATAAAAAGTGCATCTTTAATTTCGAGGGTGAATGTGCCCGGGGTAAGTGTTATTGAATCTGCAAGAAGCGCTTTTTTTGTATCACCCGTAATTGTGGTGGAAAGTTTTACAATTGCAGGATTTATATTTCCCGTAAGTATTATGCTAACTGTTTTTATGTTCGCTATGATTTCTTCTTTTATGAATACAATAATATATCTTACACAACCGAGCCAAAAAAGCGGGCTTAATAATGTTTTAGGGCTTTCACGGAATAAAAATTCTTTTGTTGTGATTGTAACTGTGGATGCAATAATAATACCTATTATTATTTCCTGTATTGCAGTCCCTGCAAGAACTATCCAAAATGCGAAAGTCAAAAGGAAGCTGAATAATATTTTTGGCATGTGAATCAATGGATAATATGGGTTGCGTTGTAAATAAAGATTTTTGCGTTTTTTTTGTTCAATATTGCTTTTGGGTTTCTTTAGATGCTAGCTTAAAAATAAATTTTATAACCCTAAGGCATATAATGGGTATAGAAATAGAATTTATGAGCAGCACATTGCTAAGTAGGATTCTGAATGGCTTAGTATATTGTTTATTTTTATTTGGTGTATATATTTTTTGTGATATTTGATTAATTTTTTGTGTTTTCACCAAAAGCCTGCACGGAAAATCGGTAAATCTTTGCGCGGGGTGATTTCCATGCGTTTGAATCATTAAGACCCGCTTTAAAGCATAATTCTTTTAGGAATTCTTCTTTTGTATTTATCTGTTTCCAGACCTGCGGCAAAAAAAGCCCAACATATTCGCCGTATTCAAGAACAAGGCCGTCTGTTTTTGGAGTTATTTTACCTGAAAGCTCTTTGGGTGTTTTGTGTTCTATTAGTTTTTTATCTGAAAGCACTGAAACTTCAAAAGATATTTCTTTAAGCTCTTCTTTTTTTACCGGCGGAAATCTTGGATCTTCAAAGCTTGCAAGAATTGCTACTTTTTTGATGCCTTCTTTAAGTGTGTATATGGGTTCTGTAAAGCCGATGCAGCCTCTAAGCTCTTTGTTTTTATGGATTGTTACGAAAATACCTTTTTTCTCTTCAAGCCACAATCCTTTTGGGATTTCAATAGTTTTAGGAACGCCCACGGCGTTTTCAACACACACTCTTGCATAACTTATGAGTACTTTCCTTTGTGATAACGATAACATACATTTAAATATTTGGCAGCAAGAAGATATATACATTTTGTTTAAGCGGGCCGGTAGTCTAGTTGGTTACGCGTAAAATCTAACGATTTAACAGCGTTTTTAACGCTTGCGCGCCAAAAATGACGTTGCCCTTACATCACGCAAAAAAGGATTTGCTTAATTTTTCCACTGCGTGAAAGAAAGGCGAAGATCGGCGGTTCGAATCCGCCTCGGCCCACCATTTTTATTTATTTTATGTGAAATACATACAAGAAGTCACTTTTTCTTTAATGCTTGTCTTTTTTCAACAAATGAGCTTATGGCAACCATTGCGCCGCCAATAAGTACTGTAGATATCAAAGAAGAATAACCAATTTGGGGAGCCAACACAAAAGCACTTATTTCATGCATAATCCCCGCTCCTGCAAACATAAGGACAAAATAAGTTATGTGTTGCGCGAAGGCAATCTTTTTTTCAGAGAGCATTTTTCCAATACCTGCAAGAACAGCACTTACAAAAAATAGGAAAATAGATGACTCTATAAAATAAGCGCTACTCAAAAGAATTTCTGTTGTGTTTGTGGTTTTTATTGTTTCGTACCCTGAAAATACCCCAATTATAAGAAAAGCAAAGGAAATGATATACAGAAAAAAACTTGCTTTTCGAACCTTTAGGGATAGGTGAATTTCATGTACGAACCGAGATACATAGGGTTCTAGCTGAAAGCCTTTTACAAAAAGATACGCGCCAATAACACCTAATATGAGGCGCCCACCGGCATTGCCGAAAATAGTGTATATAAGTATTGCAATTGCGGGAAGGCCGATAAACATATTGGCTGCTTTTTTGTCGGAGAGCACAGAGGTTAAAAATTCATACATGAGGTAGTATGCCCCTTCAAGCTGGTTGTTTTGTTTTACAATTATTTTTTGGGTATATACATCTTTTATTCTTGAGCGGATTAGCGGCAGGACATACTCGTCTTCTGCACCGTCTGTTATTACTATTGCTTCTGCAACTTTTCTTTTTTTAAGTATTTTGTCTAGTTGCAAAAGTATGATCCTGTCAGAAGCTATTCCGACATTTGCATCTCCTGTGAGTGTAATTATTTCTGCAGAACTTTTCTTTTTTATTTCATCAAAAACCTGTGTTGTTTTAAAAATTGCATTTACATCGGAATCTGCTGGATCTGACAGTGCTAGTTTTTCTGCTGCTTTGAGATTTTCAGTTCGTCCGATAACGGGACCTTTTATTCCTGCTTTTCTTTCAAGATCATTATCCCTATCAATACATAGTACAAGAACGGTTTTGCCTTTTTGGCCAATATCTGGAAACATAGATGTTTTTGGGCATGAATAAATATATAACTTACACTAAGTTAACTTATCCTTTGCGATTAATAGAAGTTTTGGCTTAACCAAAATTTGGATGGAGAAATCTGTAAGGGTTTATAGTTTTTTAATCCATGTTAAGTTCTTTTTCCCTATGAAACCCAAGAAAATTGAAAATTTTTCGGGCGCAAAAAATCTTTGATTTTTTCGTGTGTGGGAAAATTTCGTCAGAAAAGCAGAATTTAAATTCCAATCAATTCAAGGCAAAACCGAGATTATATTTCCGAAAAACCAGGGATTTGAGATTTTCTCTTTTTAATCTGATACAATACATAAGAGCATTAATTTTAAATTAATTTTATCATCTCTTTAGGTTTCCTTAATAATTTTAAAGGATTTTGAGTTGCTCCTGCCAGACATCCACAATTAGAGCAGTCTAAACCTGTAAAACATCTTCTTGTTTTCCATGAAACATCAAAGTGTAGTGCTTCATCGCCCCAATGACAAAAACCAATATGATTTGGAAACTCATACCATTTTATCATTGATTTTGTTAAAAGGAAATGATTAGGATATTTTGATTTTACCCTTCTTAATTCCTTAATAATCAATTTTCTTTCTTTCTTTCCTATAAATAAATTACTTTTTTCTCCGATTGTCGGGGTATAAATATTGCAAACGACACCCCTAAAACCATTTTCTTTAGCTATCTTAACAACATTTTCAAGTTCTCTATAATTATCTTTATTTAGGGTCATATTGATAACAACACGCGTATCTCCTTTATAGTTATCTATTATTTTAGAATAAACTCCTTTACCTCTAATTGAATCATTAGTTTTCTGACCGCCATCTAATGAAATGAACAAAAGATGATTAAAGTTACTAGAAATTCTAAGAGTTCCATTAGTAATTATATGGATAAATGGAAATATTTTGTCTGCAAGCATAAGTACATCTTTTCTAAGTGCGGGTTCACCACCCACCAACAGGATGAACCTTACACCGTTTTTATGAAGATCATTGAATCTTTTCCCCCACACTTCAAGTGGTAATTCCTTTGATTTAAAGTCTTTTTTGCCATTGAAGTGATAACAATGTTTACACCTAAGATTACAATTATCCGTCACATCAACTTCAGCAAAATACTTAGTACCAAATATTTTTCTCTTTATGTCTAAAATAATTAGATATGGCAATAAATATATTTTTTGCATAATGTTATCTTTTTGCATAAATGTTATAT
>JAGLIP010000043.1 GCA_023142905.1 Candidatus Aenigmatarchaeota archaeon
TTGTTGTTGCGGCATCACCAACTGCAAGAACAAGTACGGCCATAAAAGCTATGTCTTTGCCGTAAAAAATAATTGATAATAATGCGCCTAAATTAAAGAAAAAAGCACCTTTTCCCGGGAATTTTTTAGAGTCTTTTTTTCGCTCGACGCAATCCAGAATCCAGTCAATCACAGGTATTCTTGTTTTTTTAGCTATTTTTGATAGCATATAACCAACGGCAACAATTCCTATAAGAACTGCAATTGCTGTTGTTTTGTCAAAAAAATAAATGGCATACGCTAAAAGTATTCCTGTCAGCATATGGACTGTTTGTCGCTTAATTTCGAACTGGTTTTTTTGAAACCTTTTTAGAAATGCGCTTATGTCCTGTTTTGCAATTATTCTGCTTATAACTATACCAAGAATAGCTCCTGCGATTACATCCGTAAAATAATGCTGGGCAAGAATGATTCTTGACACTCCGATAAGCACTGCCCAAACCATGAACAGGTTTTGGTATCCTGGCTTTGCCCCAACTGCTGCAAAAGCAACTGCTGTGTGCCTGGAAGGAAATGGCATTCCGGATGATGTTGATGTCTCGGTTATGGAAAGGCCAGGAACCGCAATATAAGGCCGTTGTATTTGCGTAATCTGCTTTATGGTTTCTGCTGCAAGAACTACAAGACCTATAGACAAAGCAGCCATTGTTCCTTTTGTGGGATTTTCTTTGTATTTCATGTAAGGCACAATAATGATGAGAAGATATACAGACCAGCTTAAAATATTTGCCGCTATATGTATTTCGTTTGGAAGACTGTTCAGATAATGCAATATTGCTAAATCAAAAGAAAACATACACTCACTTCAGAATATATAAAAAGCCATTAGTCCCTAAAAATACAATTATTCCTGCAGCCAATACTCCCGCGGCGATTACCAGAAATGATTTTTTTTGGTTAAGTTCAAGCACTGTTGATAAAAGAGCACCCGTCCATGCGCCTGTGCCCACAAAAGGAACGGCAACAAAGGAAAAAAGCGCAAGCTCTTCGTATATTTCAAATTTCTTGCGATTTTTCTCAACCAAACGAGTTATTTTGCGACCCATAATTTTGTGTATTATGTCCATTATCATCTTTTGTCTTAAAACTAAAAGAAGTGGAATTACAACCAAAATGTTTAGAAAAACAGATGCAAAAAATACGGCTGCCGGGTCAAGACCTTTTGCAAGACCATATACTATTGATGCTCTTGCTTCGCCAAATGGCGTTACTGCAATAACAGCAAGTATCAACCACGGGTCAAGACCATAAATAAAAGAAATGATTGTGTCAAGCATAAGAAAACATTTATCTTGACACTTTATATATTTCTTCGAATTTATCTGTTATCCGGCATCTCAAAGTCTTCCAGAGTCTCTTTCATCTCTGCGTCGCCTTTGATTGTACCTTTATTTTTCAGATATTCGCGTGCAAGTATCCAGAAAACAAGAGCAACTGATTTTTTCCCCTTGTTATTCATAGGAATGATTACATCAACGAATCTCGGATCGTTGAATGTATCGCACATTGCGATTATAGGGATATTTGCGTTGTAGGATTCCTGGATTGCCTGCTTGTCTGCAAAAGGATCAGTTATAACTGCGATTTTCGGCTCAATGTAATTTCTGTAATTCGGGTTTGTAAGTGTTCCGGGCATAAACCTACCCCATACTGCTTTTGAGCCTTCAACAGCTTTTGCAAATGTTGCGGTAGACTTGTGGCCGTTTCTTTTTCTTGAAACCACGAGAATATCTTCGGGCTCGTATTTTGAAAGAAGCTTTGCTGCAATTTTTATTTTTTCATTTATCTTTGAAATATCAAAAACCGCAAGCTTGTCAGGCCTTACTTTGTAAACATAATGCTCCATTGCTTTTAGTCTCTGCTTCATTCCTATGTGTATCCCTGAAGAAAGATATACATTCAATGGGACAAGCATCCCTGTATCTTTTTGAGTCTCTTTGTTTTCTTTTTCCATTATTCATCACCTATAGAATTTTAGTGTTAACCGAACAAATCGTTCGATGTGTCAAAGCAAAAGCTCTGCACCGTATGTTCTATAAAGAAGTGATATTCTTTTAAATGTTTCTAATGATGCCTTACCATATAATGTCTAATGTCTAAAAGAACTGTTTTATTAACTAGCTTGTTTTTATAAAACTCTGTCGCTTTTTTAAGCGATTAATGTAAACTATATATAACTGAACAACACATTTAATTTGTATAGGGGCATAACAACTTATTATGGGTGAAATTAATGGTTGCAAAAATAAAGAAAAATAATGTTTCAAACGCAGATAAAGAAGAAAAAACAAACAAAAAAAACAATAAAGAAACTGCAAAAAAAGAAAAAGAAGTCGGTACCCTTCTTGAGGGTGCTGACAAAAAAACGCCTGAAGAAAAAAAGAAAATGACTGAAGAAGAAAAAAAGAAAAGAGAATCGCAGGAAAAACGATTTAAGATTGCAACAGATTTCTCAAAAGAGCTTATTCTCAAATTCAAGAAATCCGTAAAATCAGTTATTGTTTATGGCTCTACTGCAACCGGAACCCATAAAGAGACCTCAGACATTGATGTTTTTGTTGTAATGGATGACACAAAAGTTGACGGCGCTATACCTCAGGAAGTAAAAGACCGCATTTGGAATGAGCTGCTTGCACTAGCAAAAAAAACAAATGACACCCATAAGCTAAAGGAGGGCCAGGGAATAACTCTTCAGGCATTTATGTTTTTGACTGAATTCTGGGAGAATATGCGTGTTGCAGAACCGGTTTTAATGGCGATTTTAAGAAACGGTGTTCCTGTTTTCGATGTTGGTGTTTTCATGCCTGCAAAAAGGATGCTCCAAAGAGGAAAAATTCCGACAACAAAAGAAGCAGTTGACCAAAAAATGCATGCTGCTCCGGAATTTGTAAAGTATGCTTTAGGGCGTATAAAATCTTCCGGCCATTATATGGAGCAGGCAATGGCAACAGCAGGAAACGCAGCATTGATGTTTATTGGCAGAATGCCGCAAAACAAGGAAGATGTACCAACGGCAATAAAAGAGTCATTCTGTGACCAAAAGCTTTTAGAAGAAAGGTTTGCTGTTGAGGCGCAGAAAATACGCGATTTTGCAAAAAAGCTCGAGCATGTAAAAGATGAAGAAATAATCGGTCTTGGTGTGGAAGTTGATTCGCATTTAAAAATGACAGATGAGTTTGTAAAGAGAATGGCCAACCTCATAAAGGAACTTGACCAGAAAAAGAAGGGTTCGGTATTAATGAATACTTATAAAACTTTTTTGAAAGCGGATGTTGGCGCGCTTAAATACATCGGCATCAAGCCACCGGAATCTCTTCAGGATTTGCCCACGATAATGCATGAAAAATTCCCGCAGCTAAAGGATTTACATAAAGAACTTTTCGACGGGCTTACAAAGTATCTTTTAATGATAAAAGACGGCAAGGAAAGCGCAATTCCTGAAAGGAATGTCTACGAACTTCGGGAAAAGACAAAAATGTTTGTCCTTGATTTAGGCAAGCACTTAAAGGATCTTAAAGACAAGGGCATTATAAAGAATCCAGAAGACCACAGCAAGTTCGTGCCTGAAATGCGTGATGAAAAGAAGAAGTGATAAACAAAAAAATAACTTCCTTTTCGGTTAATGCTTCGGTCACTTTTATCTCTTTTTTCCTTAAAGGCGCATCAATTCTCGATGTTGGCTTACGGTTCTGGAAAAGATGTATCTATTTCTACAGATAAGGAATTTAAAGTTGCAGGATTGCCCTTTCAGAAAAAATGCCTGAAATTGCAACCAACTAATCAATAATGTAAAGATATATTAAAAACAAAAACCAATTAATAACATAAAATTTGATGTTCCCAGATACGGCATAATTTGTTTGATTCTTGTTTGTGTATATGCACAGCACAAACAAGTGTTGTTTTTGTTTTTGCTCGTTGGTTATTAGATTATGGATGTTTTGTGGGATTAAAAAGCTTAATTTAAGAATGGGGTGTATTAAAATGGATGTAGAAAAAATTATAAAAACAACAACAGAAGAATTGGAGAAACTCGTATCTACAGAAACGGTTGTTGGAAAGCCGCAAGTAATTGAAGGCACAACACTAATACCCGTAAATAAGATATCTTTCGGTTTTGGTGCCGGTGGAGGGACTGGAACCGGAAAAGAAAAAGAAGGTAGTGGTGAAGGGGGCGGATGTGGTGCTGGTGCCGGAGTTGAGCCTGTTGCATTCATCGCTGTTGATAAAAACGGCGTAAAAGTATACCAACTGAAACATAAAGGGACTGTATCCACAGCAATGGATATTATTGCCGAAAAATGCCCGGAAATAATTAACAAAGGCATGGATGTCATAACAAAAATCAAAGAGAAGAAAGAAGAAGAAAAGAAAAAATAGAAGCTTGATGATTGCGAATGGCTTCGCTTATTGCAGTAATAGTTTTGTTAATGTTTTTGATAGTGTTTATTCTAATTTATATACCTTTTAGGATTAATCTATCCGGCAAAAAAACAGGCGAAAATATGAAGCTTGTGATGGATTTTTCCTGGCTGTTCAATGGCGCAATCTTAAGATTTTGTATATTGCAAAAGAACTATTCTTTATATCTTGCAGGCAAAGAAATTCTCACTAAACGAATTTCCGAGAAAAAGAAAGAAAAAAAGATGCCGCTAAAGGAAAAAAAGAAACAAATTCCCTTTTCAAAAGACATCATAAAGCCATTGTTGCGATTTGTAGAAGACCTGCTTAATTCTTTTTCTATTGAAAAACTTCACATAAAAGCAGATGTCGGCTTTAAGAATCGCGCAACAACAGGAATGCTTGCAGGATATGTCTATGCGATTAAAGGTGTGCTTTCAAATAAAGGCTTGAAAAAAAGCGTTGTTCTTTTTCAACCGAATTTTAATGAAGAGCAGTTTGATTTTAGAGTTTATTTCAGAGCAAGCAACAGGATTGCAAATATTGTGCCCCCCATAATACATTTTGTGGCATCAAAACCAGTTAGAAGGACGATAAAAAATAGAATTTTTGGCGGATAAAATGAAAAGAAATGAATTATTCCGAAAAAAAGAAACAGTGAAAACAAAGAGTGTGGTTGTCGGAAATGTCCGAATGACAATAACATTTAGGATATTAGTTATTGTCTCACCCAATGAACCAAAAACAGGATATGCTTCTGTTGTACCTATAAGGACAGAAATTGAATATACCTCATAGCCTTAAAACAACACTTCTGATATCTAAGTGTATCTCATCTATTGGCCTTGCGCCGTCGATTATGACAAAATCATCGTTAAGCTTGTTTTGAAGGTCAAGGTATCCTTTTCTTACTTTTTTCTGAAAATCCTCTTTCTCAAAAATTATGTCTGTCTCACCACGGCGATTCATAAAGACATCAATTGGAATATCAATTATGAATGCCAAATCAGGCTTTACCGCATAACGGTTAAGCTCTTTTATCCAATCATACCTTGAGCCGTAAAGCGGCTGGTATACCAATGAAGAGTAAAAATTTCTGTCCGATATGATAAAATCAAATTCCCTCAATGCAGGTTTTATGGTCTCTTCAAAATGAAGCATCCGGTCTGCGGCAAAGCAAAGAGATATAACTTCGGAAGAAAACCCGCCTTTGAGCAGTTTTTCTGATATCAGTTTTCCAATCGGGTTTTTTGACGGCTCGGTTACGAGAAGCACCTTGAATCCGTTCTCTTTTAAGAATTTGACAAGGATTTCTGTTTGGGTGGTTTTGCCAGAACCGTCCATCCCTTCAAGCACAATGTACTTCGCAAGCTTTTTTTCTTCAGGCATGGTTGTTTTTTGTTTTTATGTATTTTTAAGTTAATTGGCACTCTCGTCCAAAATCATTTCCTTTAATACATCATCCATTGTCTCTGCCTCTTTTACCTGCATGTTCCATTGTCCTAACGCATAGGATTCAAGATTGAGTTTTTTTGGAACAAGTTTTGTGCGCCCGATATCAATACCGAAGAAAACATTGCTTGTTTCTTCTTTTTCATAATATGTTATTTCTCCCTGCCCTTTTGGGATAAGAAATAAAGAAAAATTATTTAATCCTGCGGCTTCTGATTTTTCTAATACACTGCCAACAGATGCTATTGTCCCGTCTGCGCGCAGCTCCCCTGTAACAATTGCATCCTCTTTTATTTTTTTCCCCTCAATTGCGGCCACTGTTGCTGCTGCCATTGCGGGGCCTGCAGAAGGCCCGCCAATAAGGATTGTGTTTTTATCTACAACGAAACGGTAAATTATGGTTTTGTTTTCCATATTGCGGTTTGTATGGGTTTTTGCGTACTTCACGGCCATTAGTGCGGCATTCTGCATTTCCGGTTCTATAAATGGGTGTATATCTACAAGAACCGAATCTTTGCCATCTGCAACTTCAACTACTATTTTACCTATAACGCCTTTTTCTGTGCGCTTAGATATTGCAACCATGCTTGTTTCTGCACGAGTTGTTCCCGCAATTGCCGGCGCATTTTTTAGTATGTGGCCTGTTGGTGCGGAATCAAAAATAAAGTGATACTCTAAAAAAAGCCCGGCCGCCACAAGAAACCCAAGTATAAAAACAAGTAAATATGTTATTGTTCCGCCTTTTTTTGACCTTTTAAAGACCATATACCTCATAGATTAAGAAATTACTTATTTCTATGATTTTAGGTCGCGGGTCATAGAACCCTATAGACCTATGCCGCAGATTCCATTAATTCTCTCTCTTGAATAATTGATTTTAGCTCAG
>JAGLIP010000044.1 GCA_023142905.1 Candidatus Aenigmatarchaeota archaeon
TAAGCGAATCATCCATACTTAAATTCCAATTTTCAATTGCCTGATTAAGATATTTTTGAGGTTCTAAACTCTCTTTAGAACAGTCATGAGCATTTTCCAGACTCATTAAAAGAGACATATCGGCCATTCCATCCAATGAAATTTTTTCTGTTTCATCCATTCCAACAAACTTTAAAGGATTCAATAACTTCGCTTCCATATATCCAATACTTCGAATAACCGGCAATACAATGCCATCTTCAGGTGTTATACCAAAAACAAGCTTCGTACTAAGGCTATCTTTACTTTCAAGTATTTTCGGCAGTTCAAAATCAGCAGTCTCGATTTTCTTGAATGGTCTTGCCTGATAAAATTGGAATGGTTTAAGACCGAATTCAACAAATAAGCTGTAGCCATTTGCACTATCCGTTAATGCCTCTATCTGCCTGTATTTTTCAGCCAAAAATCGGGCAGTATTTTCCGAAAAATCAGAATTCGTCGTAAAATAAATATTCTTTCTTTTTGTATTTTTTTGTTCATCAAATAAATAATTAAAATACCGTTGTCTGTTATCAAAGCCGATGTCAAACTCGCTTAGATATAAAGACATAAATATCAAATCCGGATTGTTTGGGTGCCGCATCATAGCTCCACAATATCTTGAATCCGACTGCTCTTGTATTATTGCATGAATTGTATCATCTAAAGGAAAACTGTTTATCTCTGCATATCTTTTTGCGTGCTCGCTTTTTGCGCTCGCTTCAATCTGTTCAATCGCGCGAATTAAAGAATATTCGTCAGTAATGCCCTTAAGCGAATCAAAAATACCCTCATAATCACCGTATTCATGTGGGGATGAAGAACGAACAATTACGGGCTTTTTCATTGAATTAAACTCTGGAATTATGCCGTCAAAAGAGTCTTCCTGCCTTTTGATAATATATCTAGGTATATGCATCTCCGGAATATTAGCAGCCACATGATTTATGATGGCTCCTTTTCCACCATATCGCTTAATTTCTGAGTCGGGCAACATGGTTGTTTTTAAGCAATAATTTTTTTAAGCATATTATTTGTAACTACCGGAAAATTAGGAATTATCTGTCTGGAGTTCTTTTAAATTTTATTCTCCAAATAACTGACATGGTTCAGAATGTTTTAGCGACGACAAATACGGATTCTTTTGGCTCAAATCTTTGCATCAAATGCAGGGGCAGGGGCTTTTGCAGAAAGCCCAAATGCGTTTATCTTGAAAAGATGAAATCTGTTGAGCCTGTTGTGAAAAAAATAGGCAAAGAATTTTTTGGTGCATCACCTCCTAGTGTTTTTGTAGGGCGCGTTGGTTATCCGAATGTGTTTGCAGGAACCTTGGCTCCGATGGATGAGGGAGATACAAGCAAATACGATGCGCCAATGATGTGGCATAAAGGCAATTGGGACATAGAAAAAGTTCTTTCGCATAGGATGGCGCTTGTAAACTCAAGGACAAAGACAAATGTGAAAAAAACACCAAATACATTGGATACACTTAAGGAAATAGCGATGTCTAAAAAAAGCGTTGATATTGAAGCGCATTATTCAAAACCAATACAACAGAGCATACAGTTTGGGGGTATTGCCGCACCAAGCGGGCCTTGCGCAACTATAGAGACATTAAAGCTTACAGAAAATCCAAACACCTCAAGAAAAATAGAGTATGTGGTATCTGGCACGGATTTTAAGGCAAATGATGCCATACAATACCTTTATCGCAAAAAAACAGATGAAGGAAACATAATGAAACTTCTTTCAATAGGCATTCTTGGTGAAAAAACACAAAGAAAGCTTGTGCCGACGCGTTGGGCGATAACGGCTGTTGATGACTCTTTGGGCAAAAATCTAATTGAAAAAATAAAGCATTATCCGACTATTAATTCACCAGTCCTTTTTCGCTCTCAGTATCTTGGAAATTTCTTCAATATTCTTCTCTTGCCGCGCGCATGGTCTTATGAGCTTATAGAGATGTGGCACCCACAGTCTGTTTGGACTTCGGGAAATAATGTTTCTATTGGTGTTGATTTTGAGAACTATTTCGGCAGAAAAACATATGCCTCAAACACCCACGGCGCATACTATGCTGCGCGCTTAGCAGTACTGGAATATATTGAAAAGATAAAAAAACAGGCATCTATCCTGATTGTTCGCGAAATTGTACCTGATTACTGGGCGCCTTTGGGGGTCTGGGTGATACGGGAAGCTGTAAGAGGCGCATTCGAGGAAAAATCAATAGATTTAGAAAACAAAAATGCAATAAATATCATTGAAGATACGCTTGTATGCAAAAAAAGCGGGTGGCAGGATAAGTCAAATATACTGAACAATATCCTGAAGCAAAAAAGCATTACTGATTATTAAAAAATTAAATAAGTAATTTTCTCTTGAAATACGCATGTGCGAACATTACACCCATAATCATAAGAAAAAATGCAAATGGATAACCATAAGGTGATGTTAATTCAGGCATATGCATAAAATTCATGCCATAGATGCCCGTTACAAGCATAGGTATCATAACATATGCTGCAAGAACTGTGAGTTTTTTCATGACTTCATTGACTTCATTCGATGATAATGCCAAATAAAGCTGTATTGCCCCTGAAAGCCGTTCTTTGTACATCTCTTCGCGGTCAATAAGGCGCATAAGATCATCGTAAATATCCCGCAAATATATTCTTGTGTGTTCTGATACAATCCCGTCATCGCCTTCGCGGGTAAGCATAAGAAGAATATCTCTTTCAGCAACAAGAATCCTGTGAAGCTCTAAAAGTTCGGATTTTATGTCCATGACATGCCCCATTGTTTTAGGGCTTGACCGCTCCATTGCCTTTTTTTCAAGAGTGTTTATTGCATCGTCATACTCTTCAATTTCTGTGTAATATCCAGATATTATGTGGTCGAGCACTTTATAGAATACAAAGTCAATTGTTTTTGCAGGGAATTTTGAAAAATATTTCTGGACTTTTTCAAGTTCCGGCCCATTTGAATGATATGTTATTAAACTATTTTTAGCCAAAATAATACTCATCTGGCCATAATTTTTGGCACCCGAAGGATATGTTTTAAAAACACAGAAAATTGCCTTAGGGTATTCCTCAATTTTTGGCTTAGAGTCTTCAAGACAGTCTTCAAGAACAAGGCGATGATATTCCGGAAAAAACTCGGAAATTATTTTTTCAAGTGCTTCTTTATCACCTGAAGAAATATCCACCCAAATCTTTTTTTTGCTGTGAAGTATATCAAGTGCTTTTTTAGCCCCTATATTCTGCATAACTTCCGGAGCTTTGTCTTTCTCAAACACTGTAGCACTTATCATGGTCATTGTTTGGCGGTTGAGGTTTATATATTATTTTCAACTAAGCCGAAAACTACGGGTTTAGACCTTTGGTCGAAAAGCTTCGAACGATAGTGAGATGACCTTAAGTCCGTAGATGAAGGCTTATTGAAATTTCAGAAATACACTTCGTGAATTTCCTGTATTTCAGAAATGCAGGAAATATGCGAAGCAGATTTCCGAAAAGCTTACCATTGAACCAAATAAACCCCGTCCTTTAGGGCGGGGTCGAACCAAGATGGTATGATTTTTAAATTATTCCTTTAAACAAGCATTCTCTTTTTATCATCTTTTCAAAATATCGACCTGATTCTCGTAGAATTTTCTAGCGGTATCAAGTATTTCTATTCCGCTCTTTGTTATCATATAATTTGTTATCCTGCCATCTTTTTTGCTTTTAACATACCCTTCCTGCTTTAGAAGATAAAGCACCTTGTATGCGGAAACCATTCCGGGACGGAAACCGAAGCGTTTGTGGACAAGATTTCTTAATGCGTATGCATATGTTGGTTTTTGGGAAAGTATCTTAAGGACATATATCCAAAGGCATTCAGAAGTGTTAAGGGCTAAAAGCCGTTTTATTGCAGGACTGTCACCAAAATTATTTAAAGAACGCAATGCCATAATATTTTATAGCCGTAAAACATATATAAAGTTTAAATTAATATAATTAAAATATCGTAAAACTTCGGGGCGATTATAGACTAAAGCCCGTGGTTTATTTGGTTTAAGTTTCAATCCCTGAGGAAATCGAAGATTTCCTGGGTCTCTCAGAACCACAAAGTGGTTTTGGTACTCTCAAAAATTCCAAAATAATTTTCAAAGATTCAAAAACAACTTGTTGTTTTTAGGGCTTTTAGACCAAAGGTCAAAAACCGTAGTTTTCGGTTAGTTAAAAATAACTAAAAAGGTGGTTATCATAAGTAATATAAAAATAGCGATTGCGGGAATCGGAAACTGTGCAAGTTCCCTCATACAGGGCATATATTATTACAAGACTAAGAACGAAAAGGATGCAATAGGGCTCATGCACTGGGATATCGGAGGGTTTACGCCAGGAGATATCGAAGTTGTGGCGGCATTTGACATTGACAAGAGGAAAGTCGGAAAAGAAGTAAATGAGGCTATATTCGCACACCCGAACTGCACGGCAGTCTTTTGCAAGAATCTTCCGAAAACAGGTGTAAAGGTTTGTATGGGTAAAATAAATGATGGATTTTCCGAACACATGAAAAATTATGATGAAAAGCATACATTTGTGATTAATGACGGCAAAGATGCAACAAAAGATGAAATTGTTGACGGGCTGAAAAAATCAGGTGCTGAAATACTTCTTAATTACCTGCCTGTAGGCTCAGAAGAGGCAACAAAATTCTACGCAGAATGCGCGCTTGAAGCAGGAATCGCATTTATAAACAACATGCCTGTGTTTATCGCAAGCAACACCGAATGGGCAGAAAAATTTACGAAAAAAGGGATTCCAATAATCGGTGATGATATAAAGGCACAGCTGGGCGCAACAATTACGCATAGGACTTTAGCAGACCTTTTTAGAAAAAGAGGAGTAAAGCTTGAGCGTACATATCAGCTTAATACCGGCGGGAATACGGACTTTTTAAATATGCTTAATCGTACGCGCCTTGAATCCAAGAAGGAATCAAAAACAGAGGCTGTGCAGTCTGTTTTAGGCCATAGGCTTGATGCAGACAACATTCATATAGGCCCAAGTGATTATGTGCCTTGGCAGAAGGACAACAAGCTTTGCTTTTTGAGAATGGAAGGAAAGCTTTTCGGAGATGTTCCTATGAATATTGAGCTTAGACTTTCTGTTGAGGATTCACCAAATTCCGCAGGAGTTGTAATTGATGCTATAAGATGTATTAAAATCGCCCTCATACAAAAAATAGGAGGCCCCCTATTTTCTCCTTCCGCATACTTCATGAAGCATCCTCCAAAGCAGTTTACCGATGATGAGGCTTACCAAATGACCAATGAATTCATTGAAGGGGGGAAAAAGCTTTAATAACTCGTTTAAATAGCACCAACAATCTTTGCGGTTTATTTCATGCATCACTTCAAGAAGATTAATAATGTCTTGGCAATACGATTTGTTGTATTTCATTAGTGTATATATTGTTATTAATTGATGTGTGTGTTTTGATTTCCTGTAAGAATATTTTTTTATTCTTGCCTGCATTGTACGATTGCAGGTAGAGCCTGCAAAATCATGAAACTAAAGTTTCAGGCTTTTAAGGCAAAAGCCTTAAAATATTATATACTTGTTTACCCCATTCATTGCTATCTCCCTTGTTGTTGTTTTTATCGGATAATAATTAGGGTGATGCCACTAAAATATCTTTTCTGCAGAGTCACACAATAAAAATATTTATAATTCCGGGCAATCTTATTAGTGGTATGCAAGAAATTGATTTCCGTGAACTTGGTGCGAAGTTTTCGCCTTCAGAAAAAAGAGGGATTGGCTTAATTAAAGATACAGATTTATTGATTTTTTGTCCGGGCATCAGCACATGCGGGTTTGCCGAAATAAAAATGGCTTTGCAAAATAAGAAAAGGCAAATAATTGCAACCACCATAGATACGGAAGGATTCAAAAAAACAAAAAAAATAACTAAACAATTGAACTTATCTAACAGAATAACTGTAAAAAACGAAGATGTTGCCCAACCGATGCCATATCATGATAAATGCTTTGATTTTATATATGCCCGACTAATTCTTCATTATTTGTCAAAACAAGAACTTGATAAAACATTAAAGGAATTCTATAGAATATTGAAACCGGGCGGAAGAGTTTTTATAGTCGTAAGGAAGAAAGACTGGGAAGCAAACACACCAAATATTGAATATAATGCCAACACCAAGATGATTACATACCAATTATTTGATTCAAATATGAAACTTACGCCAAAAAAAGTTTCAAGATATCTTCACACCAACGATTCAATTTCTAATCATATAAAAACCGCGGGTTTTGGTATTAAATATATTAAAGAATATAAAGAGCAATTATTTCGTGATTATTTAAGAACATCGCCCGCTCCAAAATTATCTTCTGTAATTGAATTATTGGTCAGTAAATAAACGGGTGTGCAGAGTTACTATTGATGGTACCGTCTCATAAATATTGCACCCACAATATGTTGTATATTTCTTACTGGTTGCTAAACTATGTGTTGTGGCAATTTAGCGAATAATTGCTGTCTTTATAAATTAGTGAAACAGCACCACATCATATGAAAATTGAAATTTTGGGAATCGGTTGTCCAAATGCAAAAAACTTGAGGAAAATAAAATAATGCATCAAATGAAGCAAAAATCGCTACAAAT
>JAGLIP010000045.1 GCA_023142905.1 Candidatus Aenigmatarchaeota archaeon
CAAGAATGTATCCTGAAACAGATGTGCCGCCAATTGAAATTGAAAACAGGCGGCTTTCAGCAATCAGGAAAAATCTTCCTGAAATGCTTGAGGATAAAGTTTCAAGATTCAAAAAAGAGCTTGGATTGAATGCCGAAATTGCGGGTCAAATGGTATCATCCCATTATCTTCTGCTTTTTGAAAAGCTTTTATTATTTAAAATATCACCAAAAGACCTTGCTAATATTTTTGTCAATGTTGTTCCTGACTTAAAAAAGCGGGATAATGTTAAAGTATCTAAAATAACCGATTCCCAGTTTGAAGAAGTTGTGTCCCTTTTATCTTCCGGCAAAATCATAAAGGACGCGGTTCCTTTGGTTCTAAAGGATGCCGCGTTGGGGGCAGATATAGGAAAAATAATAACCGAAAATAACCTGACCGCGGTATCTGAAAAAGAAGCGGGGAAAATCATAAATGAGATAATTTCAAAAGAGAAGACGCCGCATTTAAAAAGTGTTGTCGGAAAGGCAATGGGCGCTCTTCGCGGACGGATTGAAAACAAAAAGATTTTTGAGATTGTTAATAAAGAGATTAAGGGATAATTTCATTTACCCAACAGCTTTCCGCCGTGGGTTCCGACAACATCTATGTTTGTTATATCTCCTAAGTTAGCCCGTTGGATATGTATGGGTACATAGGCGTAATTTCTTGCGATAAAACCAGATTCTGTTTTTTCAGAAACAGTTACTGCCCCCCCCCATTTCGCCCATTTGTCATTTGATTTTTCCTGTAATTTGTCGGCAATTTGGCTCATCTCATCCACCCTGTTTTTTATTTTCCATGACGGCACATCGGTATCGCCTGCAGACGCGAAAGGCCTTTTTGTGTATTGGTGTATGTTTACAAAATCGGGCTTTACATCAGAAACAACAATTACTGTTTTTCCGAAATCCTCGTCAGTCTCTTCGGGAAATCCTACAAGAATATCTGTTGAAAATGTAATGTCTGGGTATTTTTTCCTGAATGCGGCTGCAATCATCTTGAATTCTTCATTAGTGTAGTTTCGTTTCATAGCATGAAGAATCCTGTTTGAGCCGGACTGAAGCGGAATTTCTAGGTGCCTGTATACCTTCGGATGATTAAATGCTAAAACCAAGTCATCCAATATCTTAAGGACGCTTGACGGGTTCATAACACTGAGCTTTATCTTAAAATCCCCAGGAACGCAGGTTATTTTCCGCAAAAGTGCCGGAAGCTTCATACCTATATCAAAACCATAAGCTGCCACATCCTGTGCTATTAAGTGTATCTCGCGGACATTATTTCTTGCCGCTGTTTCTATTTCCCTTATTATCCTGTCAGGCTCATAGCTTACAAGGGTTCCTCTGGTAGTTCTATCCACACAAAAAGAACAATTGTCAAGACACCCTTCTGCAATTTGTACAAGGGCTATTGTCGGGTTTATTCTAAGCCGGTCTTTTCCTAGAAGCATATCCGGATTGTCTTTTAGTCGCTCGACTTTGTAATCTGCCATTTTTTCTATAATTTTTGCAACATTTGAAAATGAGTTTACACCCATAACTGATGCCTCGGGCATTGCATGCTCTATTTTTTCTTTTGCAATTTCTGCAAGGCATCCGGCAACCAGAACTTTTTTCCCTGTGTCTTTAAGCTCGCCCAATCGCTTAATGATTTTTTTCTCGGTTTTTCCTGTAAGCGCACATGAATTGATAATAATTATATCGGCATCATCTTTTGATACCAGATTGTGGCCGTTTTTAACAAGTTCGCTTGCCATTATCTCAGTTGTATTCTTGCTTGTATCGCAGCCATAAGTCTCTAAAAAAACTTTCATAAATCTTAATTGCTGATTAAACTTATTAAACTTAGAACAACTATTATTTTGTTATGAATATAACAGGCTATGTAATTGATGTCTTTAACATTGCGGCAAACTCGCAGTATCTATATGCGCTTTTTATGCTCGTAGCATTTGTAGTTGCGGCAAAAATAATATCTTTCATGTTTGCAAAAATCCTTCTAATCTATTCTTCAAAAACAAAAACCGATGTGGATGATAAGCTTGCAAATGCACTTAAAAATCCGATATATTATGTTGTAATCGCCGCAGGTATTTATTTTTCTGTTCAAAGCCTTGGAATAACAGGGGATGCAGCTCTCTATTTTGAAAGGACTATAAAAAGCATAATCACAGTCATTATAGCTGTCGGGGTCTCCAGAGTTGCAATCATTTTTGTAGAATCTTTCGGAAAAGGCATTGCAAAAAAGACCAAAACAACGCTTGACGAGGAAATGCTGCCTTTGATAAAAAATCTGGTAAGATTACTTATAGTTACACTCGCAGTTCTGCAGATATTATCCGTATGGAGTATTGAAATAACACCAATCCTGGCATCTGCGGGGATTGCAGGGTTTGCTATTGCTTTTGCTGCAAAAGACACAATAGGCCATGTTTTTGGAGGTATGTCAATTTATGCGGACAGGACATTCAAGAAAGGCGACAGGGTTGTTCTTCCGTCCGGCGAAACAGCGATTGTGTATGAAGTCGGTGTTCGCTCAACAAAGTTTAGGACATTCAATTCATCAACAATCATAATACCAAACTCTGAGATTGCAAATGCCAAAATAGAGAACTTAAGCTGGCCTCCGGGAAACAAAAAAGTAAAGATAACTGTTGGCGTTGATTATGATTCAGATATTGATAAAGTAAAAAAAGCTCTTCTTTTTGTTGCCAAAAAAGACAAGACTATTCTTAAGGATCCCGAGCCGACTATATATTTCATAGAAATGGGGGATTCTTCGCTAAATTTCCTACTTATCTGCCATGTTAAAAAGATTGAAGATGTATTCGATACAAAAGATGCGCTTAATACGGCAATCATAAAGAAGTTCAGAACTGAGAAAATAAATATCCCTTTTCCTACAAGAACGGTATATAATGTAAAATAACCACACACGGTGCATATATGTCAATTCTTATCAAAAACACAACTGTGTTGACACAGGACAAAAACCGCAGGATTCTTAAAAACACAGATGTTCTTGTTTCTGAGAATATTATTTCTAAAATCGGTAAATTTAATGAAAAAGCAGAATTTGTAATTGACGGCAGGGACAAGATTCTTATGCCTGGTTTTGTAAACACCCACACGCATGCAGCGATGTCTCTATTTAAAGGCTTTGGCGATGACATGGAATTAAATGAATGGCTTGAAAAAAAGATATGGCCTGCCGAGGCAAAACTCACGCCAGAATACACTTACTTTGGGTCACTTCTTTCAATTGCGGAGATGATAAAAACAGGAACAACCGCATTCAATGACATGTATTTTTTCATGGAATCTGTTTCTGATGCTGCAAAAAAGGCATGTATGCGGGTAATTGTTTGCGATGCAGTAATTGATTTTTTTGATGAAAAAAAAGCAGAAATAACAAAAAATAGAACACTTAAACTATTAACTTATGTAACTGGGTTAAATGATTCCCTGATTCGCGCAGCAACAGGATCCCACGCAATATATACCTGCTCTCCTGAAAGCATTATATCACAAAAACGGATTGCAGACAAGAATAAAATTCTTATGCACATGCATGTCTCAGAAACACAAAAAGAGGTTAATGACTGCATCAAAAAAAATAAAATGCGGCCTGTTGAGTATCTTGAAAAACTTGGTGTTTTAGGTGAAAATGTCGTGTTTGCGCATGCATGCTATTTATCCAAAAAAGAGATTGACATTGTAAAAAAGCACAATGTAAAAATCGCCCACTGCCCTGTATCAAACATGAAGCTTGCAACCGGAGGGGTCATTGACTGGTCCTATATGCGAAGCAAGAATGTTTGCGTATCTTTAGCAACCGACGGCCATTCAAGCAACAACAATCTTGATATGTTTAAAGAGATGAAAATGGCAGCACTTTTGCAAAAACATGCGAGAATGGATGCGACTGTGATGCCTGCACAAGATACGCTTGACATGGCGACTTTGGGCGGTGCGCAGGCTCTTGGAATAAACGCTGGCCGTATTGCTGTTGGCGCTCTTGCAGATATAATTCTTCTTGACAAAAAAGACATTTCTCTTGTTCCTCAAAATGATATTGTTTCGAATATCGTCTACAGCGCAAACGGGTCTTGTGTTGATACAACAATAATTAATGGCTCAATAGTGATGCAAAATAGGAAATTGACAACCCTTGACGAAGACAAGATAAAAGAAAAATGTATTGACATTGCAATGACTTTATGTACGGATTAAAATATTCTTTTTTTAATATTTTTGTGTTTTTCAGACAAACATTAATAATGTTTTCTTTCGTTTAATGTTATGATGAAAGACAAAGACATTGATTTGGTGGTTATAGGTTCCGTTGCCCTTGATTCTGTCAAGACTCCATTTGGAAAAAGCGATTATTCTCTTGGAGGGGCTGCAAGCTATGCATGTGTTGCTGCAAGCATGTTCTCAAGGCCAGGTATGGTGGGTATTGTAGGCTCAGATTTTCCAAAAGAGCATATTGATTTTTTCAAAACAAAGGGTATAGACCTTGAAGGTCTTGTAAACGCAGATGGAAAAACATTTCACTGGGGCGGGTACTACGAATACGATATGAATCAGGCACATACGACAAACACCGAGCTTAATGTCTTTGCCGATTTCAAGCCACATTTGACAAAAAATTACAAAAAAACAAAATTCCTGTTTCTTGCAAACATTCTTCCGTCATTACAACTTAATGCATTAAAACAGATGGATGGATCTCCGTTTGTCGCGATGGACACAATGAACCTATGGATTGAGAACAACAAAGAAGAAGTGCTTGAAAACATGAAGCACATAGATCTTGTTCTTATAAATGATGCCGAGGCAAGGCAACTGTGCGAAACACCCAATCTTATCCTTGCGGCAAAAAGCATACTAAAGCTTGGTCCAAAGGCAGTCATAATAAAGAAAGGAGAGCATGGAGCTATGCTTTTTACAGACGGGGTTTATTTTTCAGCGCCGGCATATCCTTTAGAGACTGTGCGCGACCCAACAGGTGCCGGGGATTCTTTTGCGGGGGGGATAATGGGCTATCTTGCAAAAACAAAAGACACAAGCATTGAAAATATCAAGCGGGCGATAATATATGGAAGTGCCATTGCATCATTTAACGCGGAAGGGTTTGGTCTTCAAAATCTTAAAAAAATAACAATTGATGATATTGAAAAACGATACAAGGAGTTTGAGAATCTGGTAGATTTCTAATGAGGTGTTTTATAATGACAAATGAAATTGCAGACAAAAGCCTTGCACCAGCAGGGGAAAAACAAATAGAATGGGCTGAATCCCAGATGCGTGGGTTGAACAAGCTAAGGGAACGGTTTGAAAAAGAAAAGCCGCTTGCCGGCATGCGCATAGGTATGGCTCTTCATGTCACAAAAGAGACAGCTGTACTTGTAAGGACCTTGGTTGCAGGCGGGGCTACGGTTGCAATAACCGGATGCAATCCATTATCAACACAGGATGATGTTGCAGCAGCTCTTGCAGAGGAATGTGTAAATGTTTATGCACGAAGAGGCGTAAGCACAGAAGACTATTATGGGTTCATAAATAAGGTAATTGATTTCAAGCCACACATAACAATTGATGACGGCTGTGACCTTGTAACTGTGATACACACCAAAAGAACAGATGTCCTTCCGGGAATTATAGGTGGTGCAGAAGAGACAACAACAGGCATCATACGGCTTCACGCCATGGAAAAAGACGGTGTTTTGAAATGCCCCATGGTTGCGGTAAATGACTCAAAGACAAAGCACCTTATGGATAATTTCATAGGCACCGGCCAGTCAACACTTGACGGAATATTGAGAGCATCAAGCATACTTCTTGCAGGAAAAAACATAGTTGTTGTAGGATATGGTCCTTGTGGAAAAGGTGTTTCAGCCCGTGCAAGAGGTTTAGGCGCAAATGTGATAGTATGCGAGGTTGATGCATTTCGAGCGCTACAGGCACATTACGATGGTTTCCGTGTCATGCCTATAAAAGATGCAGCAAAAAATGGAGATGTTTTTATAACAATTACTGGAGACAAGCATGTGATTACACTTGAGCACATGAAGCTTATGAAGGACGGCGCAATACTTGCAAATTCAGGCCACTTTGACCTCGAGATAGATGTTTTTGGCCTTGAAAAAGCATCCAAGAAAAGAAACATACGAAACAACATGGATGAATATATACTTGATGGCAAAAGAATTTTCCTCTTAGGTGAAGGCCGTCTTGTAAATCTCGCAGCAGCAGAAGGCCATCCTAGCGAGGTCATGGCAATGTCCTTTATGAATCAGGCATTGGCATGCGAGTTTTTGGTAAAGAACAAGGGAACTCTTGAAAACAAGACATATACGCTTCCGCCAGAAATCGACGATACTGTGGCAAAAACACAGCTTGATGCTTTAGGCATCAAAAAAGACACACTTACAGAGGAACAAAAGAAATACCTCTCAGGCTGGCAGGAAGGAACTTAAAGAACCTTATTTTCCGTACAGGTTTCTTAAATTTTTGTAATTGTCTGCGGCAGTTGTCACAACATAAAGGTTGTCCGGAAGTGCGTATTTGTTTGTGGGTGGGCCGGAGGCATATTTGTCCGCGGTTTCGTCGTATTTTAAAGATGAATCACTGCTTT
>JAGLIP010000046.1 GCA_023142905.1 Candidatus Aenigmatarchaeota archaeon
CACCCCTAACCCCTCTTCCATTTTTTAAAACGGAAAAAATCAAACTTAAAAGAAAAGAAGAAAGTTCATAATATGAATAATAACGAAAAATATTTTTTGAACTTCTCCGCTTCGCTCCGACCCTTCGGGGCGTATAACAACAGATATGCGACTTCCGCCACGCACCGTCCAAATTTTTGCTTTGGGACAATTGGGACTCGCAAAAACTTCGCATATCTGCGTATGTTAGGCGAAATTGTGCTGATTTTTTTCAAAAGATTTATTAACTTTAATACAAATACAATATTATGGGACAACAAATTTATGAACCCGCCCAAGACTCTAAAAATAATTGGGTAAAAATAGTTATTATAATGGGCATTATTCTAATTATTGGCGGTGGTATCTGGGATTGGATAAATTTAAATAAATCTAAAACTGCCGGCGAACAATGGGTAGAATTTATAGGTCCAAAACAAAATTATGCCCTCAAATATCCTGAAAATTGGATTGTTAATGAAGTAAATTCTATCTATGTGACCATAAACAGTCCCGAAAACGAGCAAATAAAACAAAGTATTGAACTGGAAGGTCATTTGCCATCGGGTTTGATAAAAGCAGGATATGGGTATTCTGCCAATATAGCAATCGCATATTTTAGCAGTATAATGAAAGGTTTCGGGGCAGAAAATTTAGAAGAACTTGCTAATCAACAGCCATCAATGAATAAAATTAATTTCGCTGGAGCAGAGGCATGGGAAAGGCCAATTACTGGAAATAATTTTACGGGATATGTGATTATGATTGAGAATAAGAATTATGCATATCAAATTACATTCAATAAAGCAAAAACTGAATTAACAGATACGGACAAAAGAATAATTGCATCATTTAAATTTATTGAGTAAACAAAAAATCAGCACAACTCAAGGGAACGCTGCGCTTTCGTTTCACTTACCCTCGCCCAACACCGAATATCGGGAAAATTGCTCGGCTGGTGTTGTCTTAGAACCATTTAAAACCAACAGCCATACTCTCATCTAAGCCGTTTACGGCTTAGATTAACATAAGATTCCATACATTGCACCGAATACGCAGTTCATTTTCAATATTACACTTAATCTTAGAACACACACATTCACCAAAAAACCTTTTAAACGAGCCGATAACACCTTCAATACCGCTGCGCAACCCATATTGTTTTTTAGAAACAAATGTTTTCCAAAACATTTGTTCAAACGCTTTTATATCTCTGTAAGAATAGGATATTGGGTCTTTTCCTTTAAGTTTTAAATCATAATTTTTAAGCCGTGTCCACTGCACTTTTTTAATCGTATTTTTTCTAATTCTGGTCACAAAATCAATTTTATTTTGACGGCAAAGATGTGCTGCCTCACTAGTTTATAAAGACAGCAATTATTCGCTAAATTGCCACAACCCATAGTTTAACAACCAGTAAGAAACATACAACATATTGTGGGTGCACTATTTATGAGACGGTACCTTTTTGAACCGAAACATCACATTTATAAAATTCTTATAGAAATATGTTTGTTGTAGCTGTAATTCTTTGTGGTCCGGTGGCTCAGCTGGTTATCCTGTCAAGTTCTTCTTACAGGAACAGAAAGAGCACCACGCTGATAACGTGGGGGTCGTGAGTTCAAATCTCATCCGGACCACCAAAATTTATTTCTTGCTAATTTCCCCTTTACCGTAAGGAATATGCCGCTGAATTACATCTATGCTTGTTTTTTTAAGAATTTCCTGCTCCTGCTTGTTAAGCTGAGCTAAAAGTGAGATCTTAATCTTTCGCGCAAGATCCCCCGCAGGAATGCCCCCAGGCATAATAATTATTGTTTTTTTAGTTTTTGATAAAACCGCATCAACAGGACCTACAAGAATATGGTCTTTATCAAATCCTACTGCAAGGCGAAGTTCGGTTTTTAGGATATTTTTCTTGCCATAGACCATAAACGAACCTTTCCCCATGTATTCGCCCGCTTTTGTCTTTTTTGTGACTTGGTCTGGCAAGACCCAGTAAGCCTCAAGAGAACCAATGCCTGCTCGCCATGCACGGGAATGTGCTGATATGAACTGCGCCATCTCTTCATGCGTTTCCCTTCCGACTTCTTTTCCTTCGGTCTTTACAACGCCAAAAGGAGAACCGGTTATATCTGCATGGAATATAATGTCTTTATTTCCTGTATGCTTTTTTACAACAACCTCATTTGTTGCTGCATCCCTTCCTGCAATGCATAAAAACCCTTCAGACGAGAAAAACCATAAAAATTTATCATACCATTCTTTTTTATCTTTTCTTAAAGGGGATGCTGCTTTGGCTTCTTTTTTGGCCTTTTCTGTATCAAACAGCACAAGCTTTTTTTCAGAGTCCAAAAGAGCTTTGGAGGCACCTTTCATTTTTTCTTTTGTTTTTTTTGACTTTGTATAAAAAACATTCGCGTTATCATTTAGGCTTAGCCCGATTTTTAGCGTTATGCGCGGTTTCGTATCGATTGTGGCTGTTTTTTGCTTGGGGTCAACAGATACAATTCCCGAGATTTTTTTTGCGCCTCCAAGACCGGCTGTATTGATTTTATTTAAAATATCATCAAGTGCCGAATAATTAGAATATATAAAATCCCCAAGAGCCCTGAATTCTTCTGCTTTCTTTTCAAGCTCATTTATTGCTTTTTTTTGTGTATCTATACGAACATTAAAAGAATCTTTTTTTTTATCGGTTGCCTTGTTTTCTTTTTTTTCTACATCCAAAACAAGATTTTTTGTGAAAAAATCATCAATAGCTTCGTTGAATGAAGTATATTCCCTTTTTTTGTTCTTTTCATAGGCAAAAATAGGAAACGGAATTGCAGCAATTGGTGTTGTATCCTCAAGAACAATTTCCGGCATTGGTTTTTTGCCCAAAAGAGCAGTTGCTGAACCGTATAATTTTGTTATTTCTTTTTTTGAAATCTTTTTTGAAACTGTTTTTTTGTCAATTCCTGCAATTTTAAGAACTTCTTCAGCATAAACGCCCCCAAAAGAAAATTCCCGCGCAAGAAGAGCCACAATCTGTTTTTCTGACCCCAGAACTTTCTCTCCAAACTCTTCTTTTTTCATGACTCGTATGTTAAAAGATGCAGGCGGAAAAACATATGTGCCATGCATCTTTAATTTTCGTGTCTCTGAAAAAAGCTGTCTTTCAAGTACAGACCAGATTCGTAAATCCTTTTTTTCTGCAAAAATAATGTTACCCTTGCTGAAAAGTTCAGCAATTATTAAGTATTCGCCGGTATCGATAATTACAATTCGTTCAAATTCGTGCTGATATATTGCTTCAATTCTTGCACCTTTAAGGTATTTTCTTAATACCATAGCGAAGTTGGTGGGCTTTTCAGGCTTTTTTATTGGGTATTTGGTGGCATGGAACATACCATCACCCAAAACAAGATTCTGCGTTCCTTTCCCTAAAGCATGAAGGCTTATGATTATAAATCGGTCTACCTGATAGAATTTCTGCAGGCGCGCACCCTTAAGGTATTGAAGCTCATCTGCAATATATTTTATGTCCAAAGATGACAGGTCTTGTTTCATAATGATATTATGGCTGATTTATGTTTTTAAATTGTGGGTGTTGCAAAGAATAAAATAATTAGTTTTCTTGCAGTAAACTATATATATAATAAAAACCAATATACTATTTGATTTAACATTTGTTTAGACTATCGATTTTATTTTATATTTGATTTTAAATAAGAGTACCGATGTTTTACCTTTGTTTGACATTCGTTTTGTTCTTAAGGTTTTCCCGGAGCATAACGCGGCTGGACGGGGCGATTAGATACTGTCGAATGCCCCCGCAACACAAAAAGTAGATTTGCTGCATATCAAAATAACATATATCTCAAAACAACTAGAGGTGATTGACTTGAATAAAATTAATAATAAAACAAACAGGCTGGCTTTCCTTGCGTTTATCTTAGCAGGATTATGCTTTTTAGGAATTCCGGCAGCTTTTGCCGATGGTGGCACAGTCACAGGCGATAAAACCGTAAACCCAATAGATATACCCTGTAACGGATCGACTACGGTAACCCTAACACTGAACGGAGAGACCGGCATATCCGGAGACCCGGAAGACATCATGCTGGTGATTGACACTTCTGGAAGCCTGCCACAAGCAGATATTGACGCAATAAAATCAGCTTCAAAAATGTTCGTTGATATGCTGGACGAAGCTGACGGAAGTGCTGACGGAACAATATCCGGCGGAAGCCAGATGGGTATTGTAAGTTTTGCCGCAGGCTCAAGCCTTAACCACGGCCTTTCAACAAACACAGCATCGCTTAAGGCCGCAATAGATGCATTGCCAACTTTACCCAGCACTGCAACAGACATGGCTGGCGGACTAACCAAAGCGCAAGCAGAACTTTTAGGGACAAACGGAATTCCCACCAACACAAAAGACATGATTGTCTTCAGTGACGGCAAATGGAACACCGGTCTTAATCCCATTCCAATAGCAAATGCAGCAAAAGCTAGCGGTACTGAGATTTTCTCAATAGCATATGGGCCATCACCAAGCATGGTTATTATGAATGCAATTGCAACATCAACAGACCATGTATATCTGGCGCCGGATTCAACCAAGCTTGAAGAAATATTCGAGAAAATCGGATCATCAATTGTTGCCCCTGCAGGGACTAACATAATGGTTGTAGATGATGTAAACAGCCATTTCTCTGTGACTGCCGTAAGTGTAGACAAGGGTACTGTCAGTGTATCGGGCAATGTCATCACATGGACAATCCGTGAGCTTATGACCGAAACCGCGATTATGACATACACAGCAACGCATGACAACACACAGGCGGGCGGCACAAAAGCGGTAAATGATTTGGTAACATACATCGATGACGAGGGCAAAACAGTGACATTTCTCGACCCAACAGTTAATGTCCGCGGTTGTGCTGCAAACCTAGTGCTTGACCCTAAAACAGCAACCAATGAACTTGGAACATTCGGTCAGACACACACAGTAACAGCTACAGTAACGGATGACTTCAACGCCCCCGTAGCCAATATCTTGGTGAACTTCAACATCCTTCTAGGACCAAACAGCGGTATGTTTGATTTTAGTAATACGGACGGCATAGGCGAAGCTAAGTTTACATACACAGCAACACAGGGTCTTTTAGGACTAGGTATGGATGACATTATAGCTTTTGTACCAATGCAGCCAAATGTCTACAGGGCCTTAGAAGATCAGGCAACAAAAGAATGGGTTGACACAACACCACCAACTGCGGCCTGTGTTGAAACCGTGAATCCGGCAGGCAAGAATGTGCCTAAAGCAAAAAACGAGGATGGTTTCTATGGGCTTTTTGCAAAGGACCATGTTGATCCCAACCCACAGGTATTTGTAATGGATACCGGCAGCGGCACAGTGTTTGGACCATACGCAATTGGCACTAAAATCAAATACACCCAAGCCCCCGGGGCAAAACCAAGTGCAAGCAACCTGATAGGCGGGCCTAAAAGCGCAATAGACTGGCATATCAAAGGCACAGGCGATGCTGCGATCTACGCTGTAGATGCATCAGGCAATGTAGGAACAACAATGATGTGCCTTGTTGCACCCCCACCAAAATAAAACATAAATCTTAAGAGGGCTTAAAAACCCTCTTTTTCTCTTATTTTTGATTAAAGTAATAATGCATTTCAAGCATTAAAGCTCATCGGTAAGATAGTTTATGTTCGGAAACAATAGTTCCTGTTTCATAAATACCTTATGGCAGATTCATGTTTTTAAAAAAGCACTTTAAGCAGCAACTTTTACGCCATTCGAATCAAGAATGCCCATAATCTTTCGAGTATATTTTTGAAGTTCTGGGTGTTTTCTCAACAGATCATCATCAATTTCAAGAACTAATTCGCCTCCGGCATATTTGGCAGGTCTGCAAAAAATTCCAGTATGAATTTTTTCTTCATTCATAAGGTCAACATTCTTGAATGCTATTTTCTCTTCAGGAGTCATATTTTTCTTTATAGTTTTATACATTTCACCAAGCTCAGACATAATTTTTTCAGATTCATTAATTGATCTTGGATATACCGTAAATGCTTTTCCCCGCTGATCTCCCATATTGAGGGCACTCCAGTTTTCCTCGCTCGAAATTGCCTTGTAAACAACTTCCTGTCTATTAAGATAACTTGCAATTATTGTAGCGATTAAGCCGGAATTTTCTCTTGGAAGACTTACATGAATTTTGATTCCTTGTTTCCCCATACCAAACGGCTTATATCCACCAGACTCATATCCATTTACTTGTGTCCATTTTTGATTAGGCCGGGTATCCGCAACATCAACAAGCCAGTTATTAAAATCATCAAGAGTTATAGGTTCTCCCGGAACGATTTGTTTTAAGTAACCCCTAAGACCATTAGATTTAGTCATCCAACCTCCATGAGTTTTCTTAAGCCCCTCAATAGCCATATAAGTTCTTGCAAGAAGACTTGGTAACTCATATTTACCTGCTGTTTCGGGCAAAACATCTTTTACAAAATACCCTATTTTTGCTGCATCTTTTTGAGCCATAAAACCACCCCTTGAGTTACCATTATATAGTAGTTAATATATTTAAATCTATCGTT
>JAGLIP010000047.1 GCA_023142905.1 Candidatus Aenigmatarchaeota archaeon
GATGAAGGCGAGTTTTACCGCAAAGAGACCATAAATGTCGTAAAAAGAAAGCTCATGCGCCTGCTTTCAATAACTGTAGCAGAAGACGAAATATCCTATTCAGGAATTTTTGACAATAATTCCGGGCAAACACTTACAGAAGACATCATCCGCGCACTCGATACATCAAAAACAGTTATCATAGACACATCATCTCTATCATCTGCAGTCGAGATTCTTGTAATTTCCATAATCACAAGCGAAGTTTTCGCAAAATACAAACATTACAGAAAAACAGGCGAACTTAGAACAAAGCCAGTTGTAAATGTTGTTCTCGAAGAAGCGCCAAGAGTGCTTGGAAAAGAAGTATTGCAAAGAGGCCCGAATATTTTTTCAAGTATTGCGCGGGAAGGAAGAAAATTCAACATCGGATTAACTGCAATAACCCAGCTTCCATCATTGATTCCTAAAGAAATCCTTGCAAACCTGAACACCAAAATCATAATGGGCATAGAAATGCAGGCTGAAAGGGAAGCGATAATAGCATCCGCCGCACAAGACTTGTCCGCCGATGACCGAAACATCGCATCTTTAGACAAAGGAGAAGCAATAGTTTCATCCACATTCACAAAATTCGCGCTCCCAATCAAAGTGCCGTTTTTTGACAATTACGCAAAAGCGCACATACAAACCACACCAAAAGAAAAAAAGGATTTTTCGGGGATTAAGTTCTAATGCTTGTTTTAAAAAAACACAGCAACATCATATCCCTTGTTCTAGCAAAGCCGCCGAATAGTTTAACCATTAAATGAAACAATTAGCGCGAATGTGTCAGCTGGCACAAATGCGAAAACAAAAAAGGGTATATACTTAAACGACATTAAAAACAGCATTTTAGAAAAAGACGGAAAAAAACCATAAAAATATAAATATAATTTCCAAATTATTTTTATGAATCAAATAAAAGAAGCATTGCTGCAATACAAGCCAAAAGAACTGACGGTGTGTGGTTTCAGCCAATTAAAGAGAACCGCTAAAACCGTACATAACATATTCAAAGAACTTGATTCAAAATACCGGGAAGCAAAACTTTACGCAACAACATACTAAATTCACGCTATTTCTAAAATATTTTTTAATCCATCCACAAACGGCATAAAAAATCTATTTAAAGATATTCAACACATAGACAATCATGTCATTTATACTGCGCACCAAAATGTTTCTGATAATGACTGCTCTTTTTGCAATAGTCTATGCTCTTGTGTCTGTTGCCGGTTGGTACTTGGGTCTTGGGAATTTCGCGTTCTATGCAATTTTTGCAACAGTCTTAATGTTTGTGCAGTATATGCTTGGCCCCAAAATTGTAAACTGGTCTATGAAAGTAAAATATGTCTCAAAAATAGAAGAGCCAAAACTCCACCAAATGATAGAAGAGCTTGCAAGAAAAGCAAAAATACCAAAACCACGCATAGGAATATCTGAAACGCAGATGCCAAATGCTTTCGCATTCGGGCGATGGATGAAAGATTCAAGAGTCTGTGTGACAAGAGGCATCTTAAGCGCGCTTAATGAAGACGAGCTTAGGGCTGTATTGGGCCACGAGATATCCCATCTTAAAAACAGGGATGTCCTTACAATAACAATCATAAGCGTAATACCTATGATTGCATGGCACATGGCATGGAGTTTTATGTGGTCCGGCGGCGGCCGTGAAAATCGCGGAAACGCAATTGCAATCGGTCTTGCTGCTTTTGGAATATACATACTCACAAATCTTTTAGTTCTCTACGCATCAAGAGTGCGCGAATACTATGCAGACCGTGGGAGCGTTGCCCTAGGGTCAAAACCAAGTCACTTAGCATCCGCACTTTTCAAGCTTGTGTATGGTGCTGCAAAAACCCCTAAAAGTGAACTGAAAAAAATGGAAGGCATGAAAGCGTTTTTTGCAAGCGACCCTTCAAGAGCAGGGCGCGAGCTTAATGAGCTTAAAAGCATTGACACAGACTTAAGCGGAGACATTGATGAAAATGAACTTCAGGCTGTAAGGGTAAAAAAAGTCGCAATCAAAGGCACAGACAAGATGATGGAACTTCTAAGCACCCACCCCAACATGCTAAAAAGAATAAAGGCATTATCACAAATGACATAAATTTTTTATAATGCGCCATCATTAATAGTTCTTATGAATTTCTCAAAAGTAAATAGTTTTATGCATAGTAAAAATGGCAAAGTACTCTGCCCGATTTTAATTGGGTTGTCTCTTTATTTAATCAATTACTCCATTTTAAAATCTGTTTTTTACTTGTATCCTGCTACAATACCATTAACAATGGGTAATGGTTCCTGGTGGTTAAGCCAATCTATTTTTGTTAAAATATTGTATGTAGGATTATTTGCACCGTTTATTGAAGAATTGATTTTTAGAAGAGGTATCCTTAACTGGTTTATTTCAAACAAGCAGTTTGCTTTAGGATTATTTGTTTCAAGTGCATTGTTCGGTTTTTGGCATATGCTGTCCGGTTGGGGCATACTCAAGGCCGCTGATATGTGTCTGGTAGGCATTGTTTTTGGGTTAATCTACAAGAAGTATCAGTTTAAAGGAAGCCTTTTAGCACACTATTTCAATAATTTTTTATCGCTGGTGTTCATGATGCTATTGGTTTAACTTATGCAAACAATCACGAAATATACAACTCATTTTATTTTCTCAAAAACAGCATCAAAAATAGCCTGAAAACAACTGTCCGCTATTGAAATTGCATCTGCGACTTCTGCCTGTTTTGGGCTGTATCCATAATAATTTATGTTATGCCTCATCTGCCTTAAGCTCCCTATAACCATTATGGGTCTTGTGGTCTCAACACTCAGCTTAAAAAGTTCATTTATTGGCATAACATGGTCCTTTGCCTCAATTCCCCTTGCAACAAGAAGCGCATCGCCAAGCATCCTAAAGCACTCGTAAATATTACGCACAATTGTAGATCCTGCCGCTTCAGTTGCTTCAAGCGTTAAAGTAAATTTCATATCTCTTTTAGCCGCTTCAACAATGCTTAATGCCTTTTTCTTGTCCGGTACTTTTTGCCTCATCAGGGATGCACCTCCAAAAAACCATCAAGAACTATGCCATTTGCGATATTAGAAAACAAATTCAAATCAATTTTGTTTCTCGAAAATATATGCAAATTCACAGGAACATTTTTTCGGTAACCAAATTGAGGCAATACCCCTAAAGGTTTGATGTACACATCATCACCATCAAGAACCTCAACAGCAATATCAATATCGCTTTTTTCAGTATCATCACCTTTCCTGTAGCTTCCAAAAAGAACAATTGCCCGTGGATTAGGAATAATCTTATGAATTTCAGAAATTATTGGTGACTGATAAATCATGCCTAAATTATAACTGACTTTTAATGTAGAATTAAGTGAATGCTCCTGATTGCATGAAATCCTCCATATTCGCCCCAAAACCTCTTTTTTTAAGAATCCCTCAGTTACAAAATGATTAATTGCGATATTTGCCGTTATTTTTGATATTTTAAGCTCATTCGCAATATCGCTAAGACTCACTTCTTTGTTAGGATGCGCAAAAAACCAGTACATTATCTTAAGCTGCGTATAAGTCGCTTCAGATACAGATATATTCTTCAACTTTTTGACCATACATATGGTTACACACGAAACTATATAAACTTTTTGGTAACCATATGGTTACGAACAAAACCATATGACTTTTTTAAGAGCCAAAACTCAAAATTTCACAGTCCGGTCAAGCAACAGATGCGAAAAATAACTGACAACTGCAACAGAAAAATAAGCAAAATCTAAAAGAAGCAACGGCATAGAAAAAATAAGCATAGCCCTTATAGAATGTATAAACTTTCTATGCCTTAAGAACTGAACCGCCAAAAGCATAAACGCGACTGCCAACACCATAAATTTTTGATTAAAAAATGTCCCCGCAATTATCGCAGATAAACCCAAGACATTCACTGCCTTCCGTGCCTTGCTTGATGAAATATCCACATCCGGCAAAGTTGAATAAACAATAACAATCAGAATTAAAAGAAGTAAATTAACATTAAGGCGAATTATATTCTCATTCAAAAAAGCAAAGAAAAGAGAAAGCACAATCCCAAACAATATATGCGTCATATATGAAGACATAAAATCACCAAACACTACAAAAATAATTCATTTCTTAGTTTATATATCCAAATTATACATCATATCGAATACTTTTATTTTTTTCCCTGTTTGATGGTGCCACACCCAAACATTGCGCACGCAATAAATTGTATATTTCTTATTTATTTTTAAACTATATATTGCGACAATTTAGCGAATAATTGCTGCATTTATAAACTAATAAAACAGAACCATAAAAAAGCAAAGACTTATATACATTAACTACTATAAAGTAACTATGGTATTTCTCAGATCGTTGTTTGGTAAAAAGAAGAATAAACCTCAATGCAACTATCCCTTATGTACGGAAGAACATATAAACTATGTAAAAGAACAACTATTTTATCTTACAGATACCATCCACAAAGAACTTTATCCGGCAAACGGTCTTTTCTCGGCTCCATCTTTTGATATATCAATTCAATGCCAAAGGGGCGATGAAATCAGATACACCGATGTAAAAGACATGGATATTTCATTGGGTAACCTACGCATAGATTGCTCCCACGGAAAAATAAACATCCCTCTTGCATGCATAGAAGACATAGATTACATCATCCCATCCTACGGATGCAAACATATTAAAGACGGCTCAAAAGTATTGAATATTGGATGCAGCAAGACACCGATAGCTTCATGTGACTTTGAAACAATTTGTGCGGACTTGATTGAAAATGTCTTAAAGCACAACGATCAAGAAGGCATTGCATGTGTCGCAAAAAAACTTCCATTCAAAGACAACTCTTTTGACTATGTTGTAAGCAAAGACGCATACATTAAAGGAAAAGATGCCAGTGAAATGTTGCGGATTTGCAAAAAAGGGGGCGAAATAATTCTAATAAATGATACGGATACAATAAAAGATATAGAAACATACATAGCATCTCTTGGTTTTAAAAGAAAATTATTCTTCAATAAAAAAAAGAAATACATAAAAGGAAAAGAATATATTACAATATATACATAACTCAAAGCCCCTCAACAAAATTCCCAAACTCTTTTAATATCTCATCTTTAGCGCCCGAAACAAATTTGATGCTACCGGCCACTTCGTGCCCTCCGCCTTCAGCAGCAGAATAAAGCATTTTTTCTTTTAAGCGCAAAACAATTTTATTTACATCAAACCCTTTTTCCTCAGCATTTGAAGTAGCCCGGATGGTCACAAAATCAGAGCCAAAACCAACAGACACAACAACTTTTCCCTTGTTTTTTTCGCACACAATCTCATGCGCCAGACCAATTGTCTTTCCAGCTTGCGGAAATTCGCCCCTGCGTGTTATCAAATCAAGGTCAAGAGTCGCAAGAACTATTCCGTTCTTCAAAGTCGTATATTCTAAATAATGCGCGCATACTTTCTTCTGCCCCTCGATTTTTAAGAAAAGTTCACTGTAAAGCAGCTCAACAAGCTTTTCATCCCCATACATCAAATCAGTTATAACCTCTGAATCCGCCATAAACCGCAAATAGTGCGCTTCAAAATCAACACAAAGCGCAATTTTTTTCAAATAATCAACAGTTTTGCCACACTTTTCAAGATACTGTTCAAACTCCGCACCCATAGCATGATCGCCGACACCAGAAAGCGCGCACAATAAAGCAGGCTCTTTGACATCACCTAAAATCCGCGCAATCTCAACTGCAAGCATTCCGGCAGTTATATTTTTGTCCGCACCCACAAGATATGGATTCACATGAAAATCAACAAACTCGTCCACGCCCGATTTCCCGTCATTAACTTTTCCAGGATTATGATGATCAATAACCGCAACCTTAAGCCCATAAATCTTCGCCTTCCTTATGCTCAACACATCCTCCGCAGTAGATCCGTTGTCAACAAGAAGAACAAGTGGTAATTTTTGGCCAAACCTATTTTTTGACCTTTTAGCATCCGCAACATCCCGTATGACATCAGCATACTCGTAAAACGGTGCCTTTGACGGCGACCGATTATAATACTTATAAAAAGCATCATTCTCCCCTGCATGATACTGGCTAATTAGCTTCAGAATCACCTGCTCCAATGCAAGTGCCCCTGTATACCCGTCAACATCCGCGTGGTGGCGAAGGTATATTGGCGAGCCTTCAACTATCGCACGCTTTATCGCAGATGCGCATGATTTCATCTTTTCTTTAAGCTTTTCCATTTTTTCGCTTTTTACAAGAAAATCAATATCATCAACAGATGCCTGATTTTTAATCGCTTCCGCCATTCTTTCAACCAATGCACCCTTCATAGAATCAGACACTTTTGAAATAGACTCAATTTCTCTTCGTATCTTGTCGTTATTTTTTGAAACCTGTATTGTTGCCGCAACCATATCGCCGTCATTTATGTCTGGATACGCCCTTTTGCCCGGAGCAATAAATCCAGTGCATTCAATTGTGCCCGACCCATCACTTATATTAAAAACAGTA
>JAGLIP010000048.1 GCA_023142905.1 Candidatus Aenigmatarchaeota archaeon
CAGGCATTTATACCACCTTCGTGGCTTAAAAAAAATCTCTTCATATTCTATCACCTGCATACTTTACGGACACTAACTTTTAAAAAAGATATCTGAAATTAAACTTGTGCGATGGATATAATCACAAGAATAATAAGAACAAACCCAAACCTTTTATATAATCCTTTTATAAAATCTAATACACAGATTTTTTTAAGCATTATGCTTGATAATTAATCAAAGATATAATTAAAGATAGGGTGATTATAGTATGGAAATGATGCCGGAAAGTATGGGCTATGACAGAGCGATTGTTGTTTTTTCGCCGGACGGGAGACTGTTTCAGGTAGAGTATGCTCGCGAAGCAGTAAAAAGAGGAGCAACAGCAGTTGGTGTGACATACGCTGACGGAGTTCTTTTTGCAGTCCAGAAAAGAGAATCAAAGCTTGTAAGCCCAGGGGATAAAATATTCCAGATTGACAAGCACATGGCATCAGCAGCATCCGGCCTTGTGGCGGATGCAAGAATACTTGTTGACTCGGCCAGAGTAAAAGCGCAGCAAAACAAGATGATTTATGATGAGCCCATATCCGTATCATCCCTTGCAAGATTTTTTGCAGACAGGCAGCAGCTATACACGCAATATGCCGGTGTTAGGCCTTACGGCGTATCATTTCTTGTCGGCGGTATGAACCATAAGCCAAGCCTTTTTGAGACAGACCCTTCAGGAATACTTCTTAACTGCAAGGCAAGAGCCATTGGAAAATCAGCAGATAAGATAAATGACTTTTTTGAAAAAGAATACAAAGAGAGCATGACTGAAAAACAGGCAGCACAGCTTGCAGTTGACGGCCTTAAGAAAGACGAGAAAGTAAACTCAAAAACACTCGTTTTTGCAGTCATTGACAAACAAGGCTATCGCGTACTTTCGCATGATGGTCTAAAAAAACTGGCTCTTAAAATATAATTTAATTCTTTGGCCGTTTGCGGCCTAACTTTTTATATTCTAGTTTCTTAAGTAATGCTATGTCTAAAGAAGTTATCGCCCGTTTTGCAAAATCCGGCAAAACATTTGAAATCATTGTTGATTCTGAAAAAATAGAGAGCTACAAGCAGGGGAATCTTTCAGATGAAGCCGTTCGCGAAATGATAATAACCGACGGTATATTCAGCAACATAAGAAACTTAAAGCGGGTAGATGAAGGCCTTCCGATGAAAAATCTTGAAGGCAAAATTGAAAAGCATGATGATACAACACTTACCTCTATTTTTGGAACAACGGATTTCATTACAATCGCAAAAAAAATTATTGATGCTGGTGAAATACAGCTTACAGTCGGGCAAAGAAAAGAGATGACCGAAAGAAAAAAGCGACAAATTATATCATTTATAGCATTTCGCGCAGTTGATCCCAGAACAGGTAAGCCCCACCCGCCGCAAAGGGTTGAATTCGCGCTTGAACAACTAAAACTAAAAATAGATCCGTTCATCCCGTCAGAACAGCAGCTAAAAGACATATTGCCCAAACTAAAGGCAATTCTTCCGCTTTCAATTGAAGAAAAGACAATAGAGCTTTCAATTCCTGTTGAATATGCGGGAAAAGTAAGATACTTAATTGAAAAAAAAGGGAAAATAATAAAAGAAACATGGGCCGGCGCAAATTGGTTTGGTTTTGTAACACTTCCCGCAGGCATGGTACCCACCCTTTTAGACGAACTTCTTGGCGCAACTCACGGGAACATCAAAAGCAATGTGGAATAAAATCTTAATGCTTAAGTTCCTATCTGAATAAGTTTAGCGGGCTAAATTATATTAACAACCTAAGCGCTTAATTCTACTATGCACGAAATTGTCATCGGCAGAAATCCTGAAGACTTAACAGCATTCGGCCTTAAAGGCACAGGCGTTATAGGCAAGCATATTGTCGGCACAAAGAAAGACGCACATCTTACAAATAATATCAGAATTGACCTTACAAGACCCCACATAATAGGGCTTTTCGGAAAAAGAGGCACGGGAAAAAGCTATACTATGGGCACAATTGCAGAAGAATTATTATCTCTGCCGGATGATGTGAAAAAAAACATTGGTTCTCTTATAATCGATACCATGGGCATATACTGGTCGATGAATACCCCTAATGAAAAGGATTTTAGGATTTTAGGGAATTGGGAATTGAAACCCGAAGCATTCAAAACCAACATACTGATTCCACAAGGGCTTGTAAAGCATTACAACGACAATGAAATACCATTTGACGGGACATTCAGTTTTAGGCCAAATGATCTTGATATCGGCGCATGGGCACTGGCATTCAATTTAAATCTTGATACCGAAATCGGCGTTCTTTTGGCTCAAATTGTAGATCAGGCAAAAGATTTAGGGGAATCATTTACAATCAAAGACCTAATAAATCTTGCATCAAAACAGGATGCAACAAAAACAGCAAAATCGGCACTTATAAACCGTCTTGTTCTTGCAGACAATTGGGGCATTTTTGATGAAACAGCGGCATCAATATATCGCATAGTTATTCCGGGGAAATTATCAATAATTGATGTTTCTCAACTTGGGCTTGAATCTGGCGGATGGTCTGTAAGGTCTCTTGTTGTAGGCCTTCTTGCGCGAAAAATTCTAGAGGAACGGATAAAAGCAAGAAGGGCAGAAGAATTAGAGGTTATGGAAGGCGGAAAAGGCGAGTCCCATATGCCAATCACATGGATGCTTATTGATGAGGCGCATCAATTCCTGCCGGCAGTTGGTGAGACTGCGGCATCAAACCCACTATTGCAGTGGGTAAAAATCGGAAGGGAACCCGGAGTATCTTTGGTTCTTACGACACAGATGCCAAACAAGCTCCATCAGGAAGCAATATCACAGTGCGACCTTGTTATAGCCCACAGGCTTACATCAAAAAAAGATATGCAGTCTTTATCCGAAATCATGCAGACATATCTGAAATACGATATTCCTGAATATTTCGATGTGCTTCCGCGCCTTAAAGGTGCTGCAATTGTTCTTGATGACAACTGCGAACGGATTTACGAAATCAGGACTCGCCCAAGAAAAAGCTGGCATGCCGGCGGAAGCCCGAGTGCTATTAAGACGGATTGATTTTTACAGGCCATATTTCTTTGCATTGCCGCCATATCGCTTTTTCTCACCGTCCGGCCTGTATGCGCCAATTGCACCGTCATCAGGCAGGACATAAGGATTGTTAGGGTGATTTTCCTTCTCCAGTGAATGTATGCCGTCAAAAAGGTCAGTAAATGTATAAGGCTCAAAGTTTTTGACTTCTACATTCTGTTTTTCTGTTATCCTCGTTAATTCTTCATCTAATGTGTTAAGAAGGGATGTATTCCATTTTGGGGGGCTAAAAACCTCGCTTGTAGACAACGGTGTGGAGCTTTTTGGTCTTGCTCTCCAGATAAGAGAGCCATCATCTATATTAACACAGCGGATGATTGTATCGCGACTGAAAAATATTAATTTTTTATCTACGAGTTTTGTGGCTGTTATTATATTGATGTCACACTCTCCGGCATTTAAATCCCATATAACTTCATTTTTCTTAAGGTCATAACAGAATAATTTATCTAATGTAAAATAAATCCTATTGAGGGATATACTAGGTCTGGTAATAGCAACCATATTGCCTAAAAAATTCCATATCATCCGGCCGTTTTTTGCATCAAGGGCATACATGTAACGATCACGGCTGCCACAGTACAGGATGCCATCATGCACAAGAGGCTTGTTGAAACAATTATCGCCTGTGCGAAAGCCCCACAAAAAATCGCCTTCAAGCGTAAATGCGTATATATTCTGGTCGCATGATGCAAAATAAACCCTTTCTTCATCCGCATCAGGCCGGCCTGTGATTATAGAGCCGCCTGTTCTGAATCGCCACAAAAGATTTCCCTTAAAAGAAAGGCAATAAAAATAATTGTCCATTGAGCCAAAATAAATCCGGCCTTTATGGATGAGTATGCCCCCTACAATTTCATCGCCTGTGCGGAACTTCCAGAGAACTTCCCGTGTTTCTAGGGAAAGCGCATAGAGGTTCTGGTCGCATGAGCCAAAGTAGATAATTTTGTTGTGAATTGCGGGTGAGGACACTATGATGCCGTCGGTTTTGTGTTTCCACAATATTGCGCCATTATTTTGGTCAAGCGCATAAAGATTGCTGTCAAAGCAGCCAAAATAAATGACTCCGTTTTCAATCACAGCAGAGGATGCCACCATGCCGTCTAACTTGGTTTCCCATAGCTTCTGTCCTGTGTCAAGATCAAGGCAGTAAAAATAAGTGTCAAGAGTTCCAAAATAAATTCGCCCTTTTTGCACTGCCGGCGTAGCCCAAGAGATGCCGCATTCAGACACTTTGGATACATCCAACCCTCTGTTCTCTGAAACCGTCATCAAATTCACCTAAATATATTTTATTCCTTCTAATACCTCATCAAAAGGGGCTCTCAGTTTTTTAGCGCAGTTTACATGATTCAGTTTGTATAATTTCTCTGCTTCTTTAAGAAGAATATCCGGTCTTTTAGCTGCTAGTGGCTCTTGTATGATATATATGGCAGCACATAAAAGGCTGTCTACGGAATCTACTGCCTGGTCGGATGTTAATCCCAAAAAGGCATCTATAAGATCAGAAGCATGATTTATTATAACTTCTTCGCGCGCATACATTTGTTTCTCGCCGGTATCTCTATCGAACATAGGAATACCATCCTTCGCATCCATTTCAATTAGACCCTTAGGTGTTGGCACTCGTAGTATATCTTCTGTCATCATACTCATTAAAGCCCCTGCATACCTCTCTATTTCAGAGTGTCTCATGTTAGGACTCATGTGATAATCGTTCTTCAAAACATCAACATATTCTGTAAATGATACTCCACAATATGCGTAGGCATTCCCCCCATCCAGTACATAACTTGTTATCGACTGAACGCCAGATTCACTGTTTTTAATTTCCATTTTAATCCCTCCATATTTTGGTATTTACTACACATAAATAACAATATCATTTATCCTATATAAATCTATGTGTCATGCCTATAGGGCACAAACAGAAAAATATATAATCAACAAACACCAAAAACGCAGTATGGATAAAAAAATACTACAAGATGTCGGGCTTACACCAAAAGAATTAGATGTTTATATGGTTTTGCTTGAGTCTGATTTTGAATCTATTGCAAACATCATGACCAAAGCAAAAATATCTCGGAAAAGCATTTATGAGATATTGGATAAATTGCTGGACAAAGGTCTTGTAAGCTACACAATAAAAGACAATAAAAAACAGTTTTCTGCGGTAACTCCTGAAAGATTTTTAGATATTCTAAAAGAAAAAGAACAAAATGTTCAAAATTTGTTGCCTGTGCTATTAAAAAAATACAGCCAAAGCAAAGAAGAAACAATAGTGCGTGTTTTCCTAGGCAAAGAAGGTATGAAAACGGCATCACAAAACTTACTGAAAGAAAAGAAAAATTTTTATGTGATTGCAAACGAGGGCAAGATTTTTGATTTTCTTAAGTATTATATGCCCCAATTTCAAAAAAATGCAAAAAAGAATGGAATGATTGGAGATGTAATATATAGCGAATCTGCAAGAGATAAAAAACTTTTAACGCCTAAACAAAATAAGATACGCTATTCGCCAGACAAATACACAACACCGATGTCGACGGTAGTTTATGGGGAGAACATAAACATCTTGATATTTTCAGAAGACAACCCGATTACAATCCATATAAAAAACAAACATGTTGCAAATTCATTCAAAACATATTTCAACCTAATGTGGGCGATATCCAAAGAATGATTTTTGCTTTGGGATTTTAAGCATATATTTTCTTTTGCTTAAGGACTAAAGGAAATATAAGATATATAAGGCCTGCTGCAATCAGTGACAGGTAGATATTTCCAATAGCGATGCTTAAAAGAACAACAACTGCGCCAAGAGTTCTTCCGGCGGCAATAGACATCTCGTTTGCGATAAATGACTGCTGAAGGTCTTTATGGTTATCCACAACAATAGAAAAGGTGAATGGCGCACAAAGATTGTCAAAAAAGCTTACAAACCCGCGCGCGGCGACCCAAAAAATGAGCCCGCCCGCAAATCCTGAAACAATTGTTGCAATACCAAGCCCTATTGATGCGGGATAAAGCACTTTTTTCCTGTTATTGTTTTTGTCTGTGCTGTGCCCGAGAAAAACAGATGATATGGCGCCAACAATCCCAAGATACGCAAAAAATGCGCCAAAAGATGAAGCAGATTCAAGAAAATATATTGTAATCAACGGCAGAACTGTCCAGTTTATGCCCTGCCACGCGCCATGAATCACCATAAGCGTCTTTATGCCTGTTGTTTTTCTCCACGATACAATTCCGTCAAAATCGATAATGGTTTTTTCTTTTATGCGGCCGGTTGTATAAAGCGATCCTAAAAGAATGAGTATGCTTATCGCAAACACAATTTCAAAGCTGAAAGCCTCTGCCATAATTCCACCAAAATAAGGAAGAAAAATGCCGAAAAGTGTCGGAAGCGCAAATGCAAGGCTTGAAAGAAGTCCTGCACGGTTAGT
>JAGLIP010000049.1 GCA_023142905.1 Candidatus Aenigmatarchaeota archaeon
ATAATGACGGATGTCCATCCGGCAAGTGCCTGTGTTGTGAATAGCCTTATGTATATTGCGTACAAAAGATATAGAAAACTGAATGCAGAAATAATAAGACCGAACAATGTTGCCATTTGTAGCGGTGCTGTGGAGAATGATGTAATGCCATCAAAAGCAAGAGACATCATTTTTCTAAATGTGTATTTTGTTTTTCCTGCGTGTCGCTTATTCGGTGTGTATTTAATGTATGTGCTTGAGAATCCAAGCCAATTTATCATTCCCCTGATAAAAAGGTTTGTTTCCTCAATGTCTTTGAAAGCATCCACGACTTTTCTGTCCATCAGGCGAAAATCCGCAGTGCCGTTGGGTATTTTTGTGTTAGATATAAGATTTATTGTTCTGTAAAATCTCCCGGATGTTGTTCTTTTGAATATAGTGTCTTCTTTGTTTTTTCCCCTTATTGTGTTTATTATATCAAAGCCGCTCTTCCATTCATTAATCATTTTAGGAATTAATTCAGGTGGATGCTGTAGGTCTGCATCCATCATTATGACTGCATTGCCTTTTGCGTAGTGCAGACCGGCAATGATTGCTGCCTGATGCCCAAAGTTTTTTGAAAAACTGATTGCTTTTAGTTTTTTGTTTTTATTGTGCAATTTGTTTAGAATTTCTTTTGTGCCATCCGTGCTTCCGTCATCTATAAAAACAAGCTCGTAATCCATTTGTAATTTGTTTATTTGTTCGATTATTCTGTTTTTTGTATGGATTATATTTTCTGCTTCGTTGTAGCATGGAATAATTATGCTAAGCGTTTTTTTGTCTTTTATATTTAACACCTGTTGTTGTTTTTAAACCATTCAATGGTTTTTTCTATGCCTTTATTGAGGGTATATTCCGGGGCGAAATCTAAAACTTTTTTGGCAAGGGAGATGTCTGCAAGAGAGAATTTTATATCTCCTTGTTTTTTATCTGCGTACAATGGTTTTATAGTTTTTCCCAAATTGCTGTTTATGTTGTTTACTAATTCATTCAATGTTGTGCCTTTTCCGGTGGCAATGTTAATTGATTTGCCTGGTGCTTTTGGAGCAGTTGTTGATTTTATAATGGCGGTTACAACATCTTGAACATAGATAAAATCCCTGCTTTGTTCGCCGTCGCCGTATATGGTTGGTATTTTATCTTTCAGCATTGCGTTTATGAATTTTGGGATGACTGCCGAATATGCGCTATTGAGTTTTTGTCTTGGGCCGAATACATTAAAAAATCTGAGCGATACGGTTTCTAATCCATAAAGTTCATAGAATGATTTGCCGTAATATTCTCCTGTGAGTTTGCTGATTGCGTAAGGTGTTAAAGGATTGATGGGTATAGTTTCTTTTATCGGAAGTTGTGTTGTGTTTCCGTAAATAGATGCGGATGATGCAAATACAACTCTTTTTGCATTTGCATCTCTTGCTTCTGAAAGGACATTTAGGGTGCCTGTGATGTTTATTTCATTTGATTTTTTTGGATCCTTAATGGTTTGTTCAATAGAAGATATGGCTGCAAGATGTATGATGTAATCTGAGTCTTTGAATGCGTTTTTTAAAATATTTATGTCTGTTATATCGCCTTTGATGAATTCTATATCGTCTATGTTTTTGAGTTTTCCTGTTGAGAGATTGTCGATAACAGTTACCTGATTGTTTTTCATTAATTCAATTACTGTGTTTGAGCCTATGAAACCTGCGCCGCCAGTTACAACAATTTTCTTATTTTTTATCAATAAAATCGCCTTTGTTGTAAACGCGTTTGATTCCGTCCTGTAAGCTTATTTTTGATTTCCAGCCCAACTGCGCGAGTTTGCTTACATCCAACAGTTTTCTTGGCGTTCCGTCGGGTTTTGTTGTGTCGTAGGTTATTGTGCCTTTAAAGCCGGTAATGTCTTTTATTAGTTCTACCAGTTCCTGTATTGTGCTGTCTTTTCCCGAACCTATGTTTACAAAATCGCCTATGTCTTTTGCATTGTAATTTTCTATAATGAAAACAACTGCATCTGCTAAATCATCAACATGCAAAAATTCTCTTTTCGGGGTTCCTGTGCCCCAGACAATAACTTCTTTTTTGTTGTTGATTTTTGCTTCGTGGAATTTTCTGATAAGTGCGGCCATTACATGAGAGTTTTTAATGTCATAATTGTCATTGGGGCCGTAAAGGTTTGTGGGCATTACAGAAATAAAGTTTGTATTGTATTGCTCGTTGTAGTGCTTGCAGAGCCTAAGGCCTGCGATTTTTGCGATTGCGTATGCTTCGTTTGTTTTTTCTAATGGGCCTGTAAGCAAGTGTTCTTCTTTTATTGGCTGGGGCGCCATTTTTGGGTAAATGCAGGATGAGCCAAGGAAAAGCAGTTTTTTTACATTGTTTTTGTATGCGGCATGAATTATGTTGGTTTCAATTATTAGATTGTCATATAAGAATTCTGCAGGATATGTGCTGTTTGCCAGGATGCCGCCCACTTTTGCTGCTGCCAAGAATACATATTCTGGTTTTTCTTTTTCGAAGAAGTTGTTTACTGCCTTTTGGTTTGTTAAGTCTAGTTCGCTGTGGGTGCGAGTTATTAGATTCGTAAATCCTTGGGACTCTAGTTTTCGCATTATGGCTGAGCCTACCATGCCGCGATGTCCTGCTATGTAGATTTTTGATGTGGGTTTCATGATAAATCAATAGATATACAAACATAGTTGCAATATTACAAATAAAAAGATTATTTGTGTGTGTTGTTAGTACCTATGTAATTATATTTGATAATACTTACGATCCTTGAGTTTATTCGGGCTTTGTGGATTTGTTATTGAAATATCGGGAAAAATAACTCAAAAAATTTGAGTTTTTTATTTTTTTATTACTTCGAGCCATGCTTTTTCCCAGTTAGTTAGGTTGAATGTTTTTGTTGTGATGATATATTGTTTTTTTGATTCGCCATTCCAGTTATTTAAAACTTTTTCTAATCCATTGAAAATTTCTTTTGGTGTTGTGTCCACCTTGTATGTTGGCAAATCTGATAATCCTCCAACACGCGTTGAAACAACAGGCGTTTTACAAGCCATAGATTCTAAGGCACTTAAACATGTGCCTTCAAATGCAATTGTTGGTATGATGGTTATTTTTGATTTATTGTATATATCAACCAAATCCTTATTTGGAATATTGCCTGTAAACTGAACTTTATTTTCCAGCGAATAGTGGTGTACAAGATTCATGCAATCTTTGTAATATTTTCCATGTAATGGCCCCCCCACGATTTTAAGTATAAACTCGTTATGTTTTTGTGAAAATAAATTAAATGCTTCTATGGCTAAATGTATGCCTCTTGATTTTCTGATATTTCTCGGTACTAAAATGACATTTTTTCGTTTTTCGTTTTTAAAATAAAATTTATTTGTATCAATGCAGTTTGGGATAAACCACACATTTTTCTTTATTTCTTCGAAAAATTGTGTTCCTTCTTTAATATTAAAATCTAACGCTCGTAGAAAACAAGTATCGTTGGATACTATTTTTGTGTTTTTGTGTTTTGCTAACATTGCAGAGTATTTTTTATGTTTGTCAAGATTTAGATTGGGTGGTTCGCTCCAATCAAGACCGTGAGATACCACAATTACATTCTTGTGCCAAGCAATTGCGGAATAATGAAAAGGATAATGTGATATAAGAACATTTTGTTTTTTTAAAAACTTTTTTTTAAACCACAACATTGAGTTAAACCAAAACCAATCCTGTCCGATAAGAAATGGGATTCCTTTAATTAATGGTTCTGGTAATCGTATACTGGGTACATAATGGACAAAGTGTGGTTTATTCTTGTTTCTTAAGCTAGTTGGTTGGATAACACTTACATCTATCTTGTTTTTCTCGAAAATTTTGTTTAGATTGTCGATGTATGTTTCCTGTCCACCATAAATTGGGAAAAAATGCATTGTTATATGTGCTAATTTCATTTAGTTCTACCTATTTTTAAATATGCTCAAGTAGTTTAACAATTCTTTTTGAGGTTTTTCCATCGCCGTAAGGATTAGTGCATTTTGACATTCTTTTGTATTCTTCATTGTTTGTCAATAGTATTGATGTTTCCTTTATGATTTTTTCTTTTTCTGTTCCTACGAGTTTTGCGGTGCCTGCATTTATTCCTTCTATTCTTTCAGTTACCTCACGCATAACAAGTACTGGTTTTCCAAGAGATGGGGCTTCTTCTTGTATACCTCCAGAATCTGTTAAAATAAGATAACATTTATTCATCAACCATATGAAATACGGGTAATCAAGCGGTTCTATCAAATGGACATTGCTTTTATCTTTAAGTATTCGCATAACTGGTTCTCGAACATTAGGATTGAGATGTACAGGATATACTATTTCTATATTTTTATGCTTGTTTGCAAGTTCTTGTAATGAACAACAAATATTTTCAAAAGGGGCACCAAAACTTTCGCGTCTGTGTCCAGTTACTAAAATAATTTTTTTAGAAAAATCGATGAATTTAAAATAATCTATATATTCTCGCTCTTTTTTTTCTTTAAGATTGTTAAGTCCTAATAGTAATGCGTCAACAACGGTATTGCCTACCACAAATATATTCTTTTTTATTCCTTCATTTAATAGATTCTTTTCTGCATTTTTAGTGGGGGCGAAATGATAGTCTGATAAGTGTCCGGCCAATATTCTGTTTATTTCTTCCGGAAACGGGGAATATTTGTTTTTACTTCGTAGACCCGCTTCTATATGGGCAACTTTTAATTTTTTATAATATCCCGATAAAGCTCCAATGAATGTGGTGGTGGTGTCTCCTTGTACAAATATTATGTCTGGTATAACTTCATCGAGTGTTTTATGGATTTTATCAAGTATGTTTGTGGTGATATCAAATAATGTTTGATTTTTTTTCATTATATTGAAGTCATAATTTGGTTTTATGTCAAAAAAATTTAGTACTTGATCAAGAAGTTGTCTGTGTTGAGCTGTAACACAAATAGTTACTTCAAATTTGTCGGGGTATTTTTGAAATTCCTTTATTAGTGGTGCCATTTTAATTGCTTCTGGTCTCGTTCCGAAGACGAAGAGTATTTTTTTCATATAATTTTTTTCCTTGCAACAAGGTTACAAAATGTTAAATTTATTGATTTAGGGATTTTTTGTTTAAAAATGCGGGTCATTATAATTCTTTTTAGTTTGAATGTTGGCCAAGGCAATAAGTTGTTATTTTTGTATTTTTGTACATATTTTGTGGCGTATATGTTTTTTGTATCTAATTCTTCGCTTAATTTAGTGGACGAATATTTTAAATCAAAATATTTTTTGATATCCTTGAGTAATATACGAGCCGTTTTTTCTGGAATACCTAAGTCGTTATTATCTAACGCTATATCGAATGTAATTATAATTATGCCTTGCGGTTTTAATAATCGATGAAATTCTTTCAATATTGTGTGGTAATCTTCTGTATGTTCTAAAACGGATATACAGTATATTGCGTCAAAGGTATTGTTCTGTAATGGAATATCTTGTAGTGTTGATTTTTTGAAAGTTACATTTGTTTTTTGTTTTTTGTTTATGTTTGTGAATATATCTGAATAATCATCTTGATCAATGCAGGTTATAGTGTAGTTTTGATTTAAGAAAAATGGAAAAAAAGTAATTCCGCACCCAGCATCTAAAATTTTTGAATTGGCAGGTATGTTTTGTTTAATGGTTTCTAGACAAAAAGGATATTCGTAAATGCGACTCCATTGATTAAATGAATCGCGTATCCAACGATATTTTTTAAGATTGTTTTTGTTGTTTAATAAATATTTTTTTGAATATTCTTTCATTATGCTAAATGATTTTAAGTTCTCTGTAACTTCTATATCTTTGATTGACGGTATTCCTGTTTTGAGTTTTGAACTTATATCTTGTGTTTTTTCATTCAACATTTTAACCACTTATTTTAATTTTAATCGTTTTAATATCGGAATTATAATGAAGTTTTTGTTTGTAAATTCATCCGCTCTTATATTTTTTATGATGTGTGGTGGATGATTTAATGGAAACTCTTTTTTTTGAATATCTCTGTTTGCACGGTTATCTGAAATATTTTTCGTATTTACCGCATCTTTTCCAAATCCAATATTTGCTACTAGATTAACATTCGGCAGTATGGTCAGTTGGTTTTGTATCCAGCAAGCAAATGTCCATTGGTAGTCCCAAGTGTCTATTTCGCCGTTGTATGTTTTTTCAAATATATTTTTCCAGTATTTGATAGATTTGTTATTATTAAGTATATCTTTCAATCCATCGTCATCACGAATTTCGGGCCAAAGTTTCATTTCAACATCGAAATTTTTCCATGCTCTTCGCCAGGATGCCCAACCCCATATATGGTTGTATTGTGAAAAATAATAACTATATTCTGTTCGTTTTTTTCCGAATTGGAAATTATTGCCGCTTATCATTGCAATGCGGTCATCATATCGGTATTTTTCAAGCAATTCCTCACAAAACCTGAAAAATGTATGGTCTGGCAGGCAGTCATCTTCTAGGATTATTCCTTCTTCCTCGTTTTCGAAGAACCAAT
>JAGLIP010000005.1 GCA_023142905.1 Candidatus Aenigmatarchaeota archaeon
ACCCGCCCGAGTTTTATGAGTGGTTTCGGTGATGGCATTTCCGGGTTTTTCGACAATCCCACAGGTTTTGTGACCGGATTCTACAAGGAAGACCCGCCAAAAACAGTTGATTTTCGTGCAAACCTAACATTTTCAGCACCGGTTTCAATAAATTTTGATTTTAAAGAGCCGCTTCAGGCAGCAGCAATAACATACACAAACATGGACAATGTATTTTATATAAACGGGCTTTCAGTAAGTTCTGTTGAAACAACACTTTTTGAAGCACGGGATTTTAATGGAAAAGTAATTATTGCAGGAGATGTATCATTAAGCGGAAAGGCAACGCAGTTAAGATTGGATAAGTCATTTATAGGCAACAGCGAAGAAGAAATAAAAGTAGTAGCTGAAAACATATCGTATGATTCACTTGAGCTTATGGGTGTCCCGCAGATAACAGTAACACTTCCAACATCATCAGGCACTATGATGATTTATAACACTGGCGATACAGTTGCGTATAACATCGCAAACAAGGAAATAGAGTTCATAACATTTACCGGCGATATGAAATTCATCAGAAACACTCTTGAAATTTCAGGAATCGGTACAATAAAAACAAGCACACTTACAACAACAATCGAATAAACAATGGTTCTTATGAATACAACAGCCACACAAAGCACAATTACCGCGGTTCCGGATGCATGGATAAGCATATTGCTTTTAGCGCTTTTTCTTTTTGTCGCATTTTCAATTCTTAAAGTGATTAAAAATACAATCATTATGGGGCTTCTTGCATGCGTATTTCCGTTTATTTCAAATAAGTTTTTAGGCACAGCACATGCAACAGACTTAAGCGCGCTTCTTAATTTCGCAATTATAGGTATTGCAATTTATATGACCTACTTTGTAATGAAGCTTCTTTATCATTCTTCAAAACTCGCATTTAAAGTAATAACACTATTGCTTCTGCCATTAAAGATTCTTTTAGACTTAATTAAGTCTATATTTTCAGGGAAAAAGAAAAAGAAATAATTTTCGGGTTTATGCTGTTAAAGAACTGTTTCTTTAATAGAATTATACACCTGAAGGCAATCAAACTCCGAGGCACCGGATAATACTGTTAATTCTTCGTGGTTTACCGCATTCACAACAGTCTTTGCATCTTCTAACGCAGCTATTAATTTTTCTTTTTTGCCGGGTCTAAGACTCGTTGTTGCTTCACCGACATAGCTTTCATACACCTGTTCTTGTGTTATGTATCTCATTTCACTTTGTTTTGTTTTATGCCAATCCCTAATTTTTTGGAGCTTTCCGGAGATATTGTTTTTATAACTGTCAGGAAGATCATAATTTATCTTCGCCTTAAATTCAACAGAATAGCTATAGTTCGTATCTTGTTTGTTCTTGCCCGATATTCCATATTGTATTGCAGCAGTTACGATAACATTTGCGTTATTTTTATCAGCTACATTTTTTAATAATTTTAATTCCTTTAAAAATTGCCCAAGCCGGGGCACTTCAGTTTTAAGTAAGTGTAAATCACCCATAAAGTTCACCATCAACAAATTACAACAAGAATAATAAAAACCTTGCGCTTTTTCGCCAAAAACACTTAAACGAAAAAAACATTTATAATATTTGCATTTAAAAGCATAGCATTTGCCCCGGTGGCTCAGCTGGTTAGAGTGTTGCCTTGGTAAGGCAGAGATCGCGTGTTCAAATCTCGCCCGGGGCTCTCTTACTTTTCTAAAATAATTCTATGATTTTCTATCGGCACGCACCACATGGCACCTATTTAAAACACTAAATACAAATCATTTTTGAAGGGAATGCCCATGTCGTATTTTTCACACCCAATGCTCAAAAAAAACGCAATACAGAAGCGTGTTTATCAAGAGACAATAATCATTGAATCATCAAAGAAAAACTCGCTTGTAGTGCTTCCTACAGGCATGGGGAAGACAGTGATTGCATTAGGTGTTGCGGCAATACAACTTGAAAAATTCAAAGAAAAAAAAATACTTTTTTTGGCCCCCACAAAACCGCTTGTAGTGCAGCATAAAAAAAGCTTTATTGATTTAACCAACATCCCTGAAGAAAAGATGTGTGTACTTACAGGTCTTGAAAGCCCGAAAAAAAGAGAAGAGATATGGAAAAACAATAATGTATTTTTCGCAACCCCTCAGGTTGTCCAGAATGACATAATCACAGGAAAAGAAACACTTGCTGACTTTTCGTTTGTGATTTTTGATGAGGCGCACAGGGCAGCAGGAAATTACGCATATACTTACATTGCCAAAAAATATATGGAAAATGCCAAAAAACCACTTATTCTTGGTCTTACTGCAAGCCCTGGTGGCGATGAGGAAAAAATAGGCGTTATATGCGGCAACCTATTTGTCGAAAATGTGGAAATACGAACCGAAGACAGCTGGGATGTAAAAGAATACATAAAGCCGATTGATGTCAAATGGATTCGCGTCAATCTTCCGGAAGAATACAAGCAAATTCAGAAACTTCTTGAGTCTTCAATTAAAAAGCGCATGGAACTCCTTAAAAAAATACATCTTACCAGAAGCATTCTTGCAAGCAAAAAAGAGCTTCTTGCCCTTCAGGGCAAAATTGCGGCGCAAATTTCAAAAGACAAAAGCTCATATCTTTTTACGGCATTATCCACAGTAGCGCAGGTGATAAAAATCAACCACGCACTTGAGCTCATACAAAGTCAGGGTGCAGAGCAGCTCAAAAAATATTTTGAAAAAATAAAGGCTGACAAGAAAACAAAAGCAGTCCTTTCTATTTTGGGAGACCCCGACATTGTGATGGCAATGCATAAGACTGATTTTGTTATTGAACAGAAAATAAGCCACCCTAAACTGTCCGAACTTGAAAAGATACTTGAAAAAACAATTATCGAAGACAAAAAAGCAATAGTTTTCTCGCAGTATGTCTCAACAGTTGAGTCCATTGTAGAGCGGCTTGAAAACAAAGACAAATTAAAGCCTGTAAAATTCATAGGCCAGAGAAAAGGAAATACTCAAAAAAAGCAGATTGAAGTTCTTGATGATTTCAGGGCAGACAAATACAATGTGCTTTGCGCAACATCAGTTGCAGAAGAGGGCCTCGATATACCTAAAGTGGATATTGTAATATTTTATGAGCCAATACCGTCAGATATTCGCACAATACAACGGCGCGGAAGAACAGGCCGTTCAAAAGCAGGAGAAGTTTTTATACTGATGTCAAAAGGAACAATAGATGAAGGATATTATTGGAGTGCGAAAAGAAAAGAGAAAAACATGAAATGTGTTTTGGCAAAAATGCGAACAAACTACAATAAAACAGGAACCGTTGTTGAGGATAAAAAACCAAAAATAATAACAAAAGGAACACTTGCACAGTACGCAGAAAAAAAAGACAAAGAAAATAAACCTCTAATTTATGCGGATGTGCGCGAAACTAAAATACTCAAAGTCCTTTCAGAAAAAGATGCGGAAATAAAAACAACACAGCTTGCAGTTGGTGATTTTCAGATATCATCCCGTATAGGTATTGAAAGAAAATCCGTTGATGATTTCCTTCAGTCAATAATTGATGGCAGGCTTTTCTCGCAATTAAAGGATCTATCCAGCTATTTTTCAAGGCCGCTTTTAATAATTGAAGGCGATGACCTTTATGGCCGAAGGCAAATTCACCCAAATGCCATAAAAGGCGCTCTAAATTCAATTGCAGTTGATTTTAGAATACCCATATTATGGACAAAAACACTTGAAGACACCGCCGATACAATCATTGCAATCGCAAAAAGAGAGCAGGAAGATGGAAAAGAATTCGCAATCAGAGGCACTCGCTCATCTTTAAGCGAAAAAGAGGAAATGGCGTATTTTGTTGCAGGACTTCCTGATGTAAACACCACAATTGCAAAAAAGCTTTTGGAGAAATTCAAAACAATAAAAAAGCTTGTGAATGCTAAAGTTGAACAGCTTGTAAAAGTCGAAGGCATCGGCGAAGTTAAGGCAAAAAAGATAAAAGAATTGTTTGAACGGGAATATACGAAGAAATAAATGTGTACTATAAAAAATAAGAGAACATAGATTTATAATTTTACCCAGCATATACAATTTATGAGTAGTGACATATCAAATATTGGTATTCCTTTAGGCGGGCATGGACTTCCATTTAATCTGATGAATGGTTTCGGCGTTCCTACAAAAATGATACATCCTCATTTCTTAAAAAGAAGTTTTTTACTGTTCAATGGTTTGGAATTGGCCTATTTAGAGTCCAGAGAACCAAATGGCCGTTATCATCCAGGCGTGGTTAACGAAATTTATGGTTACATTAACAAAGAAATGGATGGTTTGTTATCCGCATATGATAAAGATTTTAGCGATTCGCAGTTTATAACTATTTCTGCTTGTGATTGCAGCTGCACTACATTAAGTTGGTTAACGCAGTATTTGGCAGAACGAGTTGAAAAACCTAAACTGATTGGAGTCGGCGGTCCTTTGGTGCGTAAAGAAACATTACCATATCTTAACGACATTAATGCGGATTTTTTAAACATGGGTGATTTATCGTCATTTGTAAACTATGCAAAAAATACAGGAATTAAGGAAATTCCGGGCATCTACAAAAAGAGAAAGCATGGGTTTGAAGGTTTTGGAACGGGAAGCCCACAAGTAATCAATAAAGACATTCTTGTTAAAAGCAATATAGTTTTATCAAGTCCTGAAACCGAAATAGAAGAAACAAAAGATTCTATTATTGTCAACAAGTCTAATGAAAACTATATTTTTGCGAAAATTTTTGGCATCGAAAGCAAATGCCCTAACAATTGTGGGTATTGTGCTTCTAAAAGCAACATAACTAGTTCAACTGAAGCATATATTAATGCCATTAAGTCAGTACATACAGACGAAAAAAAAGCGGTTCTGTCTTTTTACGATAACAATCCGTTAATGGCACCAGGAAAATATAAAGAAATTCTGGATTCTGTTTGCGAAGCATTTGATAGCGTTTTCATAACTTCTTTTTATGTAGACCCAACAGCACTGTTAAATAAAGACGCCAAAAAATTTATGGATTCTCTATTGAAAAACGACAAAATAGAGAAATTTACAATGTTCATTGGCAGGGAATGCTGTGATGAAAAAACAGCATTTTATCTGGGGCGCAATTATTTTGGTAAAAGACGAACACAGAAAATGTTGGATAAAGAAAATCAAAGTATTAAAACACTAATCAATAATGAAAAAATTGCAGCCCACATACCCTATATTCTGGCTCCTGTTGAAACACAAGAAACAATAGGGAACAGGCTAACTGAAATAGACGAATTGCTAAAAATAAATGATGCTGTGAGTGTCACAGTACAAACATTAAAAGCAAATGCCGGAACTGAAGCATATAAAAAATATGAACCCTATCTCATAAGCCCTTTTCCCGGATATACCGTAAGTAATATAGAAGTGCCTTTTTTTAGGTCATTTGAACGGTCATACTTTGAAGTAGGGTTAGACAAAAACTTAAACAACAACGAAAATACAATAAAATTGCTGGAAGATTTGCGGGATCAAAATTTTGGGCGTTTCTAAAAATAGTATATTGCATCTTAAAAGAGCCCTATTTCTTTTCGCCATCTTCTCATGCATAAACTGTATAAAAAAACACAGAGACTATAGAAAATATAAGAACGCAATAAACTGCTTGTTTTAAAATTAGAATAATTCCCTACATCCCAGGCATTCCTTTAAAATTCTTCATAAGATTCGCCATAGGACCGCGTTTGAGTCCTTTTCCACCCTTCATTTTCTTCATCATCTTTTTCATCATGTTGAATTGCTTGATAAGCTCTTTTAATTCTGATTCAGGCACACCCGCCCCGGTTGATATTCTTTTTATACGGGAAGAGTCCAATATCTCCGGGTTTTTCCTTTCATCAACAGTCATAGAGTCAATCATAATGCGCCACTTGTTCATCTTTTCTTCCTGGATTCCAAGCATCTCTTTTGGGATTTTGGCACCCCCTGTAGGAAGCATATCCATAATTTTGCCCAAAGAGCCCATTTTTTTCATGGATTCAATTTGTGAGTAGAATATCTCAAGATTGAATTCGCCTTTCATTAATTCTTCTGCTTTCTCAGGATTGAATGCGTCTTTTGCTTTTTCCAAAAGACCTTCAAGGTCGCCCATACCCAAAAGCCGCGATACAAACCTTACAGGGTCATACACTTCAAAATCATCAGGTTTTTCACCCATTCCAAGGAATTTGGTGTTAACGCCTGCTGCATGGCATGCGGACAGTACGCCGCCGCCTTTGGCAGATGAATCCATTTTGGTGACAATCACACCTGTAAGCCCGACTAATTTATTGAATTCTTCTGCCTGTTTTTGAGCGGCTTGTCCTATATCTCCTGAAAGCACAAGCAGTTTTTCGTTGGCATTGAGTATCTTGTCAATTTTCTTAATCTCATCTGCAAGTTCAGAATCAAGTGCTGAGCGGCCTGCAGAGTCCACAATCACAACTTCCTTGTCTTTGAATTGCTTCACACCGGCTTCTACTATTTTTACAGGATCTTTTTCTTTTGCATTGCCGTAAACATCAATCTTTAGTTTTTCTGCAAGCTGTTTTAGCTGCTCAAATGCCGCAGGCCGCCAGGTATCGCATGAAATCATGCCGACGGATAAACCTTTTTTGACAAAGAACCGGCCAAGTTTTGCTGTTGTTGTTGTTTTTCCCGACCCGAAAAGACCAACTAGAAGTATTTTTTGCTTTTCAAGCTTTATTTTAGGCTTTTCTTTTCCCAAAAATTCGACAAGTTCGTCATAGACTATATTTATAACATGCTCACGCCGGGTTATGCCTTTGGGGACTTTTTCATCCAATGCTTTTTCTTTTATATTTTTAGATAATTCAAAAACAAGCTTTACATTTACATCTGCCTGTATAAGCGAGCGCTGAAGGTCACGAACCAAATCATCAACTGCTGCCTTGTCCGCAACACCGATTCGCGCGAATTTCGCCAAAGAATCCTTTATCTTGTCAAACATAGAATGTCTTTATGATTACTATCTTTTAATAGTTTTATTGATGTTGTATTTAGTAATCAAAATTTGTTTTCTGTATTCTAAAATTAGGTTGTATTGTTTGCATATCTTTGCGCAATATAGCCGGCAGGTATTTACTAACAGATCCTTTATTGTATTTGGCGTAGTTTCAGAACATATATTCTTAACTGCATAGAGCAATTCTTCGTTAACATACGGCAATAATGTTTCCTGTACGACTTGTGTTGTTGCGGTTCTTTCAAAAACTTCATTTAAAGAGCCGGCAAATATTACAGCACCCAATACAAATGCGTTTTTTGATATTTTTGTTAACTGATTGTGTTTGGATAGGATGGATGCTTTTGATTCATAAAATGTATCTGCTATTTGTGAAACAGCATAACCCCCAATAAAATGAGTTAGATAATCAATTTCTGGTATTTGAACATAAAGCATATTGTTCCAATCCCCATCTATGGGAAGTAATGCGATGGTATGGGCGGTAATCGCCGCGGTTGTTGGAAAAATAACATTTTTGTCTAGAAAACCATTTTTTTTGATTGAGGCATATATAGTTTTTAGCGTTTCATTTATTATGTTGATAAATTGTACAAAAAATATAAACATATCGAATGTATACGCTTTAAGCGGGCGTTTATTTAAATTATGTAAGGTATTATTAGTAATTATGATAAAAATCGTATTTTTGGGAACAACTTCAGGAGTCCCTACAAGCAAGCGCAACCTGCCTGCAATTTTTTTGATGTACAAGGATGAGCGAATGCTTTTTGACTGCGGGGAAGGCACTCAGCGCCAGCTTATGGCAAAAAATCTTAAATTCATGAAAATAGGCCGTATTTTTATATCTCACTGGCATGCGGATCATTTTGCCGGGCTTTTGGGTCTCGTGCAGACAATGTCATTAGAAAATAGGAATGAGCCACTTTGTATATACGGACCCACAAGATCGAAAGAATTTGTGGAACAGCTTTTAAATATTGGGTATTTTGAACGCAGTTTTGAAGTAAAAGTGACTGAACTTGATGAGGGTGATGTTGTTGATTGTGGAGAATATGACATAATACCATTTCGCGTAGAGCATAGGGTTCCGGCGTTAGGATTCGTATTTAACGAAAAAGAAAAATTAAGCGCAAACATGAAAAAAGCAGCCAAATTCGGCCTTGCGACAAGCCCGCTTATAGGTGAGTTAAAGGAAGGAAAAACCATAAAGCATAAGGGAAAAACAATTATGCCTGAAGATATTCTTGAAGCCCATAAAGGACGAAAAATAGCATACACTGGCGATACCAAATACACCGAAAACATTGTGAAATTTGCTAAAAACGCAGATGTGCTTATAAGCGACTCCACATTCTCGTCAGATTTTGAAGAACGGGCCGGTGATTTCAAGCATTCTACATCAGATCAGGCAGCACAGATTGCAAAGAAAGCAGGCGTAAAAAAGCTTGTTTTGACACACATCTCAAGAAGATATCAGGAAAAAAGCAACGGCGAAAAGAACCTATTGGACGATGCCACAAATATATTCAAAAACACGATTTTAGCAAAAGATTTTCTTGAGCTTGTAGTAAAGTAACATATGTTACTGAAAACAACCGGATGGATTGCAAATGTTTTTAAATATTCGGCAATCATTTTTTTTATTATCCTGTGGTGGTTATGATTCAAGAAAAAATCCCCTATTCAAAAGATGAGATTGTAAAAGATTTCTTTAATTATTTGATTGAAATATCGCAAGCATACAACGAAAAACCTTTATCTAATTTGATGGATATTAATCATCACTTTACAACATTTGTTGATAATGCGCCTTTCAAAGATATAGATAATAAAAAAGTTGATAAAGGATACGATCCAGTTGCATATTGTTGGGTTGAGAAAATACCTTTTTTTAGTTCTCTTAGCAGTATTGATGGCGATGTAATGGCGTACCTTAATCAGGCTGTCAAAAAACCAAATCTCGATAACGATGATGTGGAGCAATTCTGCGCTTTGAGCATTAAAAAAAGCATGGTAACTGCAAGCAATCAGGATTTTATCGATAAAAGTATGGAGTTTATGGATATTTTAGAGCATTATGTGCGAGGAGATATATCGAATAGCACAATTGAGTTTATTTTTGATGCCTATTATGCGTATGTTGATAAAAGAGCTCCATTAGAAAGAATTAATAAAGAAAAAATAATTTCGAAGTTAGAACTGCAGAAAACAGACCCTTATGATGTATTGTACGGCGCATATGGCACTTTGGTGGCCGTATTTAATGATTTTGGCGCTGATGATTTAGCAGATGGTTTTAAACTCGAAGTATATAATTCGTGGTCACGAAGGTTTGAAGCACTGAAGGACGAACTTGGTTATGTGGAGGATGGCAAAAGCAATAATAACAATAATAAAAAACACATAGTCCCTGTTGCAAAAAAAATAACTTTTGAGGATGTTGTCGGTCTTGAAACTGCAAAAAATACGGTGGCAAGAAAGCTAATACTCCCTTGCAGGAATCCCCGGCTTGAAAAAGAGCTTGGAGAAAACACAGCGAATCTTTTGGTTCTTTACGAGCCTCCCGGTACGGGCAAAACAACATTCGCAAAAGCAGTCTCAACAGAAATAGATGCTATTTATGAGGAAATCGGGACAATTCACGGAAGGTATGTTGGTGAGTCCGAAGAAAATTTTAATTCTATTGTGGATCGCGCCCGTAAACGCATGATGTCCGAAGAAAAGAATGTTGTATTATATTTGGATGAGCTGACACAATCCTTTGACCCTGAACGGGAATACGACCGCATACTTATTGATAAATTCAAATCAGTATTGTCTGACAAGGATGGTCTAACACACATAACCGATGAAGGAAAGAAGTTACATGTATACTTTATCGGCTCCACAAATCATATAGGTCATCTGGATTCAACGCTTATTCGTCATGAAAGAGCGATTGCACGAGAAGTGCCTCTTCCAAATGAAAATGAAAGAAAAGAAATATGGCGAAAGAAACTCGAAGAAAAGAATATCAAACATATAGACTATGGTCTGTTGGCTAAAAAAACAAACAGTATGTCTGGCGCGGACATCGTGGCAATAATAGAGGAAGACATGTATCTTGCCGGAATGAGATTAGAATCCGTGCTTGGTGGTAAACAGCTTTATCAGTTAAGCGAAAAAGAATTGAATAACATAAACCCAAATGACAAGAGAATTAGAATTACTCAGGAACTTGTTGAGGGGGCACTTGCAAAATACAAGGAAGAAACTAAACAAAAGGCAAGTTCGAGTTCAGAGGGCATGTTTTTTTAATTTTTAATTGAAAATCGCATCTAAAATCCGAAAGTCTTATAAAACTACCCTTCCTTAACAGAATCCATGCGCAAAGAAGCAAAGTCTATTCTTATACACACCATTGCAGGAATAATTGTCGGAAGCCTGACAAAAACAATCGACGGCAAGCTATTACTTGTTATCGGTTTTGCCGTGCTTTTTGCTCTTCGTGAAGCAACAATGCTTGTATTTAAGCCTGAAGAGAAGAACTTTTGGGCTGCAAACGGCCTTATGCAATATCTATTCACATGGCTTGCAGTTGCGGTAATTGCGCTTAATGTTTGATTTTTATGCTACGGACTGAATTTTCATCGGATGTAAAACCAGAAACAAAAGCAACTATTGCCGGGTTTGTGCAGGATAAGCGGGATGTCGGAAAACTTATTTTCTTAGTGATACGGGACCAAAAAGGCGTAATTCAGGCAACATTCAAGAAAGGCGAGATAAACGAGGATGTTTTTACTGCTGCAAAGAAAGTTCCCAAGGAATCATTTGTAAAAATTTCAGGAAAAACCATTAAAAACGACCGTGCTCCAAACAAAGTTGAAATAAAACCGGACACATTCGAAATACTTTCTCGTGCAGAAACGCCGCTCCCATTAGATGTTTCAGGCACAATAGACTCTAATCTTGATAAAAGGCTTGACTGGCGATTCTTAGACATAAGACAGCCAAAAATAATGGCTGTTTTCAAGCTTCAAAGCGAGATTATAAACCTTTTAAACGAATTCATGGTTAAAAACGAATTTTTGCGCATATTCTCCTCAAGAATAACCGGAGCAGCAACAGAAGGAGGAACCGAATATTTTCCAATAATGTATTTCAACAAAGAGGCTTTTTTAGCCCAAAGCCCGCAATTATACAAAGAATCTGTCCTCGCATCAGGCATTGATAGGGTGTATGAAATAGGGTTTGTATACCGCGCAGAGCCGCACCACACAACAAGGCACCTTTGCGAGTATGTTTCCTTTGATTTCGAGATGACCACACAGGATTTAAGCGAAATTCTTGACATGGAAGAAAAAATGATGCAATATATTTTCACAGAGCTCAACAAACGGTGCAAAGAGGTTCTTGATCTTTACGGAATAACACTTGAAGTTCCTAAAAAAATTCCTAGGCTTACGCTTGCAGAAGCAAATGAAATACTTAAGAAAGAAAAGCTTGACAAAGAATTCATTGAAGAAAATGACCTTACGCCCGAAGGCGAGAGAAAGATAAGCGCATGGGCAGAAAAGAATCATGGCACTTCTTTTGTATTCATCACACATTTTCCATTTGCAAAAAAACCGTTTTATATTATGCGTGACGGCAAACAATTATCATCATCATTTGACCTGCTCTACAACGGGCTTGAAATCACAAGCGGCGGCATAAGAGAGCACGATTATGATGCACGGGTTAATAATGTTAAAGCAAAAGGAATTGACCCCAAAACATTTGACCATTTAAGATTTTTCAAATACGGAATGCCGCCTCACGGCGGTCTTGCGCTCGGAATAGAAAGGCTTACAGAAAAAATATTGAATCTTGACAATGTACGAGAGGCAACGCTTACACCAAGAGATCCTGAACGGCTTAAGCCATAATTAAACAACAGTAGTTGGTGGTACTATGGAACCAAAAAACGATGTGTTTTTTAAAAATATGGGAACCGTGCTTCATATAACGAAGCGTGTAGAATAAACCAATAAAATAAAGTCTTTTAAGGGAGATTTTTTCTTTTTTTTAAAATAAACTTATGCATACAACATCTGTGATGCGTCTTTATCCATTTCAGGAACCAGATACCTGTCTTTTTCTTCCATTAATGCCATATTTCCCAAAATTTGTTGTGCAACAACATCACCATTCTGTGCTTCTGTTTCTAAATTCTTCTGAATGCGATATTCTTCTATGCGATTCAGCATTGTGTTGTATACGCTATCAGGCAAATCAGAATTTTCACGCAGTTTCTCGAGATTGTATTCCATTGCATCTACTATGGGCATTTTAACGGTATACGCACCAACACCCATAAATTCATAAGAATCTATAATCTCATGCCCTTTGTTCTCTGCGATTTTTTTATTACTCTCGCCAAAAATGACTTCATACACCTCTGAAAACAACCCATCTTCAAGAACAGAAAGCATATTGGTTTTCGCATATGGTTCGGCGTTATTTTTTTTAGTCAGTACGGTATTTCTGTATTGTTCAAAAGGATTTGTATCTACAAGCTTCATGTAATGGTACATCATATCCTCAATGCCTAATGCTACAGGAATGCTTTTGGACATAGGAACTATCCGAAGCTCAGCTGTTTTGTTGCCCGTCATGCCGGTCTTTCCATCCACGCGAACATAGTACTTTCTGTTTTCGCCCGTAGCACAACCATATTCATAGCCTCCGGCAAAGGTTTTTGCTCTTTTTTTGGCATCTTCGCCAATTTCTGAAAAAGATGAAAGAATTGGGGCGATGCCGAGCATGGAGTTTACAACATTATCCAAGTCCGCATCATCAAAAAAATCCATTCGCAAATCAATAGATGCTGTGCATCCGGTATTCGGATCGCAGCACCCCGTCATAAGCGCTGTTTCAGTATTCATGGATGCATCGAGTACGGCGCCAAGAGAATTAATAACTCTTTCATTGGATTCGTGCTGGGTGTAATCGAATTCTTCGTTTGTATGCGGTATTGTTGTGATTTCAACACGCCTATGGCCATCCGCAGAAACATTCCCGCCTTCTTTTTGTGTCGATGAATTTTTTGACCCTTTTATAAGAACATTTCCCTTGCTAACAATTTCATCTCCAGCTATGTGCTTCACTATCTTTTCTGCATCAGGAGTTAAAAATTCAAATTCTGCGCCAATGGTTCTTTTGTAATGCGGGTTAGGAACACCCAAAATATCAAATGAACACCCGGAACTATTTTCATCGCCGTAAAAAGTTGGCGATGAAATTACGCCGCCAAGAGAAACATCATATCTCTCGTAGCCCGGGATTGTTGGGTTTACAGGCACAGTTGTACTGCTTTGCATAGAATCAGGGCTCTCAAAAAACCGATTAATACTACCATCTATCCAAACACCACTACCCACATTCATTTCATGTAATGACATGAATAAACTATATGGTAGTTACATTTAAATACTTTTGGTTATTCTGAGCTGTTAAGTCTATTGGATATTTTTTCTGAATTTGAAGAAAACAGACTTAGCAGCTCAGGTTGTTCGAAAGAACACACAAGTTATATAATATCAAAAAAACAAAAACACCACATGACATCACTTGACAAAATTGTCGCTTTTCTTGATAATTATCTCGACACAAAAAATATACTGGATAAATGGACCGTAAACGGTCTTGTTATAAACAACAAAAACGAAATAAAAATCATAGCATTAGCGGTTGACCCATGCATGGAAGTGCTCGAAAAAGCAAAAAAAGAAAACTGCGATTTGTTAATTACACATCATGGGCTTTTTTTAGATAATAAAAATTTGAATGAAGTTGCAAAAAAAAGAAAGGATTTTCTTGAAAAAAACAGCATATCCCTTTTTGTATCACATCATCCTCTTGATGTTCATAAAGATATCGGAAACTCAAAGATAATGGCGGATATTTTAGATTTAAAAAACCAGAAGCCTTTTTTCAAGATGGACGAACACTTTTATGGTGTTGCTGGTTTTCTCGACATTGATTTAAGCAGACTTAAAATAAAAACAACCCAAAAAATAGGGTCTATTCTGGCATCGCATGAGTTCGGCTCAAAAACCGTAAAACGAATAGCAATTGTATCCGGAAGCGGTGCTGATGCAATTCACCAAATGAAAAACGAAAATATTGACACACTTATTACAGGAAACCCTAAACACAATGAATTTTATGCTGCAAGAGAGCTCAAAATCAATGTAATTTACGCCGGACACTATGCAACAGAGGTTTTTGGTATAAAAGCCATTGGCGAAAAGCTTAAAAATGAGTTTAACGAATTAAATACACTATTTATTGATGCGCCAAGCGGGCTCTAAGGTGATTTTATTGGTTTCAAAAGTAGATAATGATAAATGCTTAAGATGCGGCGGGTGCGTTTCTGTATGCCCTGTTGATTGCCTTTTGCTTGATGAGGCAAAAGGAATCATAGTTGATGCAAAAAAATGCACATCCTGCGGTGTATGTGTTAATTTTTGCCCTGTGGGCGCATTTTCTTTAAAAAAAGAAGATTGAGATGTTGTTTATGCTTTTTAAAAACGAATATGATGTCATAATTGTGGGCGCGGGACCCGGAGGTTCAATGGCTGCAAGAGTTTGTGCAGAAGGTGGGCTTAGTGTTCTTCTTTTAGAAAAAAGGCAGGAAATAGGAGCACCTAAACGATGTGGTGAATGTCTTTTAAACAAAGAGTTACAGTATTTGGGTTTTAGTGATAATGAAAATTTTATCATGCAAAAACTGGATGGCAGTGTTTTTGTTTTGCCTAACGGAAAACAAAAAGAAATCCCTTTTATAAATTTTTACAATGTCATTCTTGAAAGAAAACTTTTTGATAAAGCACTTTGTTACAAGGCTGCAGAAGCCGGTGCAAAAATAATCGCAAAAGCAACTGTTGTAGATGTTTTAAAAACAGATGGAAAAGTAACCGGTATCAAAGCAAAAATAGACGGCAAAATAATTGATATAAACTCAAAGATTGTTATTGCATCTGATGGTGTTGAATCTAAAATAGCCAGAATGGCTGGATTGAATACGACAAACAAAACAAATAATATGGCTCCTGGTTTTCAATATGAGTTAGCGGGAATAAAAGTAAAAGATGAAAAAAAACAGTATTTTTTTATTGGCAATGATATTGTTCCTAGGGGGTATATTTGGTTATTTCCTAAAGGCAAGACAGTTGCGAATGTCGGTATTGGTCTTGTAGAACCCAAAGAAAAAACAGCAAAGGAATATCTTGATGACTGGATTAAAACACAACCGGAATTAAAAAATAGTTCTATTATTGAAGTCAATTCCGGGGGTATTCCTATTGGTGGTCTCCTAGATAATATGGTGCTTGATAATTTCATGATTGTGGGGGATGCGGCTCATCAGGTGAATCCATTGCATGGCGGAGGAATAGGTGAAGCGGCAAAAGCTGGTGAAATTGCAGGTAATGTTGCTATAAAGGCGATAAAAGCCTGCGATACAAGTCAAAAGGCTCTTGATGAATACAATAAGGTGTGGTGGACTGAGCATGGGGAGAAGCTTAAAAAAATAGAGAAATACCGTAAAATATATACGGATAAATTAACGGATAGAGATATAACTATTATTTTTGAATCTATTAACGGTGAGATGGTGAGTGAACTTGCTCGAGGGCGTGGTGCTGAAAAACTTATAAAAATTATGCTAAAGAATCCAAAACTTGTTATGTTGGCACGACATTTTTTATGATGGGATTATTATGGTTTCAAAAATTGATAATGAAAAATGCTTAAGATGCGGCGGGTGCG
>JAGLIP010000050.1 GCA_023142905.1 Candidatus Aenigmatarchaeota archaeon
TATTAACCCAATCAGGAATAAAATACAAATTGGCTTGGTAATCAAACACTGATTAGCCCAACACCCAAAACCCTTAACTCGTCTTCGATTTCAGGCACGACAGTTGATGTTGTTACTATTTTTTCTATTTTTATTCCTTTTTTCCTGAACTGCTTTATGGTCTCAAAAAGAATTTCGGGCTCATCAATTGCATTTGCAATCACAAGAAGCCTTATTTCTTCCGGAAAAATCATTATCTTGTTTCTAAGTATAATCTCTTTGCTCAAATTTGGCTTTTTGAAAAGAAACCCAATAGATGACGCCAGAAGTTCCCCTTCTATTCCAAAACCAAATACAGCATGAACTTTATCCAATTGGCCTGTTGCATTTATTTTTTTTGCAAATGTTCTTAGATTTTCCGGCTTTAGTATATCATAATCCATATAAATCACTTAAATAATCGAATATAGTTCTCGTTTTCTTTTATTTCGGCACTATCATCTGAGGGGTAATCATAAATGCTTAAAAATTTGATTTCCTCTTTTAAGAACAATTCATTCAGGTTCTTCCCCCGGTTTATTAAGGAAACAACATATTTTGTCTTAAGGCCATTCTTTTTTAAGATTTCACATGTATGCATAATGCCTGAAGGATTATTTATGAGTGTTGTAAAAACAACAACAGATTTGTTTTTCTTAAATTCGCCGCGTATTGTCTGAGTATATGGATGTTCGCCTTTTGGGATCATCAATAAAGGAATTCCAAATTCACGAGAAATATGCGTTGCTGTTGCCACACTTATTCCTTCTACACATACAATATAATCAGGTTTTATTTTTTTGAAAACAGGAACAATTAGGTCTAATAAAGCATCAATCCATGCAGGATTTGTCGGAAGTGCCGCAACTTCCAAAAAATTTTTGCCCATTGTCCCGTTGGTGTATATGAAATCTCCTTTTTTTACCAATCCTTTTAGTATATCTTTAAAATCCATTTTGATTACCTATCTTAAATTAAAAAACAAATTTGACGAGCTTTTAAATAGTCTGTCTATGATATCCTTGGTCCTAAAAAGAACAAAATATGGGATTTTTGCAGCATCAAGCTTTTTTGTAGTAATATTGTTTCTCTCAAGTATGAAAAAAACAGATATATTTGCCTTTTTTTTAAGATGCCTTATGCTCGCAATAAGGTCATCACCATATAGGGGGCCGTCATCTATTACGACATAATTTCCATATTCCTCTATATTGCCGTAAATATTTTCGTAATCTGCAATTATTAATGGTTTTCCAATCTTAAGAGAAAGTGCTACAGCATACGGGATTGTGTTTCTTGTATATATTCCACATGCAGGCGATTTGACATCAATTTTATTGTGCCTTATAGCGATTATTCCGTCAATTTCAGTCAATTTGCTTTTGAATTTACCAATTGCAATATCAACTACTGCATTGATTATTTCAGGTTCACATTTTAATGTATTCAGGTCGAAATCGTAATTTGTATGTATGCCGGGTGCAATTTCCCAAACTTCCTCGAAACTCGGATAGATTAGCGATTCTATAAACGAAAGTATTGCTTCTTTTTTATTTTCAGATGCCTGATTGATTGCTTTTTTTGCTTTTTCTTTATTATATGCGGTTATTGCATCTTCCTTGAAACCAAAAAAAAGATTGATAATAGAATCATTTAAACCCGGTATGTTTTTTAACAGGGCTGTTGTTCTTTTGTTGTTCTTTAATGCAAGATATGCTTTTTCATCTACAGTATAAAGTGCTGTAGTGCCTTTTTTTCTTCCAATTAGAATTCCCCTGTTTGCAAGAGAGCGCATAATAGCACTTGTCCTTGAGCGCGACTTTCCTGTTAAGTCTGATACATCACTAGCTGTAGAATACTTGTTTCTTGCTTTTAGGACCGATAAGACATCTGCTTCTACTTGCGTTATCAAATAAAACACCAACTTCCTGTTCAACAACCGAACAGTTCACTACCAACCAATATAAACCAACATATTTAAGAATCTTTTGATTGATTGGTGGTTAATTTGACAAACGGAAACATTGTTCATACAAGTCCTCTCTTAAGTTCTTATGCAAATACTGAAAAGGTGGGCGAAGCAATTGTTAAAGCAAGGCTAAATGATGATAAATCAGTATTCAGAAAAGGAAAATTCACACTTGCCTCAGGGAAAAAATCTGATGTATACTATGATTTTCGTTTTGCTTCTTCGGTTCCTGAAACATACAGAACGATTTTAGAGCAACTGGCAAATGCGGTAGAACCATTCAATCCCGATGTGTTGATAACAAAAGAAACCGGAGGTCTTTTATGGGCTTCCCCTGCAGCGTATATACTTGGCTGTTCTACAGCATATGTGCGTAAAAAACCCAAAGACCATGGAACCGCCAAATGGATTGAAGGCGAAATTGAAGGTCGTAATTGTGTTATCATTGAAGATGTAAACACTACCCTTAGCAGTGTACGAGATATAGTTGAAAAAACACTCGAATATGGTGGAATTCCTAAAACTGCTGTTGTTGTTATGGATCGGGCAGAATATACTCCGGAAATGCTGAACGAATTAAAAAATATAATCCGTATGGAATTCTCTGATACGAATTTCAAATTAGAGTGCTTGGCGAACAAGGATTCAATAAATGCTGCTTTTGATATCTATGGCGCTGTTGACAATCCAGAAGCTTTGAAAGCAATTGGTCGAAAAGTTGCCTAAGTGGAATAAGCTAGACCACAAAAACATATTTAAGTTTTTCTTTTTTAGTTCCTGTATGATTCAATTAGTTCCTGTATGATTCAATTATCCTACGACGATTTTGAAGAAAAAATCCAGCAGCTTTACACCAAAATCACAGAAGATGGTTATAATCCTAATGTAATTGTTGGAATAACCCGTGGTGGAAACATTCCTGCTACGCGCCTTTCTTACATGTTCGATGTTAAAGAATACAGCCTTACAATCACAAAGGATGGCAATGAAAGAGTATTAGAATCTGAAATAACTGCTGATTTAACTGGAAAAAATGTTCTGCTTGTAGAGGATGTGCTGGAAACCGGCGACAGTTTGTGGGTTGGAGAGAAATATCTTGAAAATGAAAAAGGCGCAATAGTGAAAACAGCAGCATTGTATATTACATCGAAAACAACCAAAAAACCTGATTTTTATCTTAAAGAAATCAAAGAGGTTCCTGAATGGGATGGGAGCGACCCCAACAAAAAACATAGTATAATGTAAAAATCATGAAATTTATGTTCTATTGGTGACTTTCAAGCTTTTATTATTTGTGATATAATTTATACACAATAAAAAACACAAGTTTATTTTCGATTGAGGCGCATAAGAAATCAATTAATATTCGAGGCATTTCATGAAATACGAATATGTTGCAACAAATGTAATTCCTGTCAGGAACAACGAAGAAAGGGATAAGTATCTAGACCTTTGCTATAGGTATTTCTTTCGCGCAGGCAGGTCATCCTTGCCAGAGGCATTTATGGAAAGAGACATTATTGAAAGAGATAATGTTGGAGAAAAAATTTATTTTGATAATAATGTAGAACTTCCTAAAGGCGCAATAGCCTATCCGGCAAAACTAAAAGAAGACGCGTCACTAGAGGATTTTAGCTTATATTATACTACAAATTTAGGTTTTCTTGAAAACATAATCTATGATGCTGAAGAAAAATGCTTCAAGTTGAGGCTGTTTGCTGAAGAAAGTCTGAAAGAAAGAAATCTTGACATAATATACGAGTCTATGAGAAATTGGTTAGCTTCCGGTCTAGAAAAGCTTGGCCTTGAGGTCCACAAGCAGATAGAAGAATCAATAGAGCCTATAACAACTCCTGTTAGTTGGGATGATATACGGTACTATCACTGGAACCAAATAATAGGGGGCATACAAATAAATGAAGGACTCGCAAATATGGAACTGCTCGACTCGGAATTATACGAATGCGGGGCTGAGGAGCGTAGGATGTGTCTTGAGGATAGAGACAACGCCAAATCTAAACTAAGAATGCTAAATACCGAACAAAGATATTTCCCAGATACCAACTATATGGAATTGCTTAAATCAAAAGCTGATTTATTCAAAGAAGTAAGGGATGAATTCATCTTAAAATTTCCTGAATTGAAGGAAGAATTTGAAGGAACTGCTTTTGGCAGTTTTCCATGTTTTCCATTAACTTATCTAACCGATTGCCCGGCAATGGTAGCGCCTACAGACTCATATTTGCCTGTAAGCGACGATTCTGAAATGACATTAAACTTTTTGAATGCAGAAATCATTGAGCGGCCCGTATCTGATGATAATTGTAGACACATAATGTCTTTCTATCCGTACACATCCCCTTCTGAAGAAATAAATGAGCTGCATGTAGAATTTCTTAAAGATGAAGAAGTGATGAAATCCATTATTGCACATAACTTTGGAGAAATAGTCATGGATCAGCAGTTTCCTCCTTTTCATTACAATTTTCTTGATATGCTTCTGAATTCCGCTTATAGGGGCCAAAAACAAATAGGGCACATAAAACAAGTTAAGCAAAGGCATAAAAAAATTGATGAACTCATGGTTGAAATGGGTTATGAAAAAGAAAGAGATAAGTTCTATCAGGCATATCTTGAAGTTGCCGAAAGGGCAATTAAGAATAACGACATTCTTCTTCCGGATTATCAGAAATTTTTGGGAATAAAAACTGCATACCAAGAAAGGTTTGGGTCTCCTCCAAGACAGACCGCCTGAGGCAGCGCATTTTTAACCAACCGCAAAAACCTTTTTAAAGCTTTATCATTCAATAAACTTCAGTTTAGTTGTTTCTAAATAATTATAGAACGATGACTTGCTAGCACCTTTAACGGGTGCAATGATGTTAAGGAGGAATTAAAATGGCATTATTGGATTTTGAAGTACCGAAGGATGTTGCAGAACAGGTATATACAGCACTTGAAGCTGTTGGTTCTGTAGGAAATATCAGAAAAGGCACAAATGAGGCTACAAAAGCAATTGAAAGAGGACTTGCAAAGCTTGTTGTAATTGCTGAAGATGTAAGCCCGATTGAAGTTGTTATGCACATGCCTGTGCTTTGCAATGAGAAAAAAGTACCTATTGTATCTGTCCCAAGCAGGCAGGAACTAGGGGCTGCTGCGGGTCTTGAAGTATCAACAGCAGCAGTAGCTATTGTTGATGAAGGTAAAGGCAAAAAGCAAATAGAAGATGTTGTAAAAAAGATAAAAGATCTTTCAAAGTAAGTGATTTTTATGCCAATACCAGCAAAAGTAATAGCCCTTATGGGGAAGACGGGCGCTAAAGGCGTTTCACGAGTTAGATGCAAGATTATTGATGAATCTAGCAGAGACAAAGTAATTGTTCGAAATGTCATGGGTCCTGTAAAGGTCGGCGACATTCTTATGATACATAAAGCAGACATGGAAACTGCGGGCGTAATCGATTAAAGGTGAATCAAAATGAAGTGTGATTTTTGTAAAGATTCAATAAAAGACGGATTCGGTTTGCTTGTAGTCCAGACTGACGGTTCTGTTAAGCATTTTTGCGGTTCCAAATGCGAAAGAAATATGAAACTGAGGAATCCACGAAAAACAAGATGGACCGGCATCTACAAAAACTTAAAAGCAACCCGATTAGAGCTTGAAAAGAAAAAGTGATAAATATGCCCAATAACGAAAAAACACTCATCCTTGTAAAGCCTGACGGCGTACAGAGAGGTCTTGTCGGGGATATCCTTTCAAGATTTGAGCATAAAGGCCTTAAATTAGTGGCTCTTCGCATGCTACAGGTAACAAAAAACATGGCGGAAACCCATTACGGCGAACACAAGGGGAAGCCATTCTATAACGGGCTTCTTGATTTTATAACCGCAGCACCTTTGGTTGCAATGGTTGTTGAAGGAAAAAGTGCTGTAACTGTTGTTAGAAAAATGGTGGGTTCAACAAACCCAGAGGATGCAGCTCCGGGAACAATAAGGCACGATTTCGGCATGCATACCGGAAGAAACCTGATACACGCCTCCGACGCACCCAAAAGCGCTGAAAAAGAAATAAGTCTTTTCTTTGATATAGACCAAGTGGTTGAGTGGAAAAAAGACATGGACTATTGGGTATATGAATGATGGCTAAGAATATGTTTTCTTTTAAAAAAAATATTGCTAATATGGTTACTGTAAGTAATGCTGTTTTTGGTATTGCGTCTATTTTTTTTACGATTTTAGGGAATTATTCTTATGCAGCTATTTTAATATTTATGGCAATTGCTTTAGATATTCTTGATGGTGAGATTGCAAGAGGCTTAAATATCACAAGCGAATTAGGCAGCCAGCTTGACTCCTTATCCGATCTTGTTACATTCGGGATTGCAACCGCGGTGCTTGCTTTCGTTTTTATTTTTAAAACAAGCATTTTGGGTGCTGTTGTATCTGCAATACTTGTACTTTGCGGAATTTACAGGCTTGCAAGATTCAATGTAGTAAAAAAACAGAAAACATTTACAGGTCTTCCGATACCCGC
>JAGLIP010000051.1 GCA_023142905.1 Candidatus Aenigmatarchaeota archaeon
GGAGTGCTCGTTGGGCTCATAACCCAAAGGTCGGTGGTTCAAATCCACCCCTCGCTATGTTTTTTATCTTAGATTAGAATTAATCCTATCTGTTGCTGCGCCCATTATTGCACCTACAGCGCCTAATCCCACAGTATATGTTTGTTTTAATGATTCTACACCATCTAAATAATTTATTAGAGCTGTTTGGTTTACGGCGGGATTGTCAATTAAATACTCCGCTGTGCTTGTATCTCCGGTAAGGGCATTTGCGATAGCATAACCTGTAATCGCGGCAACAGAACCATAGATAAGCATATTTTTTCCAAACATAATAATCAACTTTAAGTACCCTAAAGTAATAAAATTATATAAATGTTTAGTATCTCCGTTAAATCAACGGCACAACTTGCGAATCAACATAGGTGTTAAACGCGAGCAGGGCAATATAAAGCACAACAAGAAGCAAAATACCGATAACTGCCGCTTTTGACTCGAAAATCTTGCCGAACGGACCTAAAAGTAGTATGAATGCATTGAAAACAGAACCAAGTGCACCGAATACTGAAGAAAAAACTATTATTATCCACGCAATTACGGTCGCAATTGCGCCGGATCCGCCTTCATTAGTTGTATCTGCCCTTGGCTCGGTTACTTTTGTAGATGGAGGAAGTGCTTTTAGTATTGATGCACTCACTTTTTTATTTTCGGGAGATATGGGCAGAGTAATTGATTTTTGCGGTGCGGATACATCCTCTTTTATGGTGTAAACAGGTTTTGGCGGCAAAGACATTACTTTTGGTGTGGGTTTTGACGGCGCCTCTTTTTTAATTTCTTTTGGAATTTGCGGGTTTTTTACATCGGGCAATATCCTATTGATAAGGCCGCTTCCAAGGATTCCGCTTTTTTTAGGTTTTTTTGGCACCGGCTCGCTCGCAGCAAGCGTCTTTGGCACCAAAGAGTCTATGTCTTTTTGGTCTATAGCTATTTCTGCAAGCGTTTTTCTTAAAATTTCAGGATCCTCGCCAAGTTTTAGCTGTTCTTCAATCCATTCTCTTATTTCTTTTTCAACCACAGGTAATCACAAAAATATTCAATTATTTTTTATAGGTTCTATCAGTATATAATATTTATGTCTGGACTCTTTGATATAGATGCAACAATCATAAAAAATGAAACTCCTTTAACAGAAGCATTTATGCCTGAAAGGCTTTTGCATCGCGAAGGCCAAAAACAGTATCTCGCATCATGCATAAAGCCGGTAATTGCAGGAAGGACACCACGAAATGTGTTCCTTTTCGGCCCAACAGGAGTGGGAAAGACATCTCTTTTAAACTGGATGACAGATGAACTTGAAAACACAACAGACAATGTAAAGACAGTGTATGTCAATTGCTGGAAAAACACAACTCCTCATGCCATTGTTTCAAAAATTGTGTCTGATTTAAAGATATTCACCAATCCAAAAAAACAGACTTTAGAGCTTTTGGAGGATTTAAATTCTTATCTTTTAAGAAGCAGCAAGAAGATAATTATAGCGCTTGACGAAGTTGACAGGATTGCAGATTACGATATCCTGTATGATTTCACAAGAAACGGATACGGTCTTGTGCTTATATCAAATGACGAATTTGCGCTTGTTGATGTTGATGCGCGCATAAAAAGCTCATTATCGCTAGAGACAGTTGAATTTAAGGCATATACAACACAGGAAATGTTTGAGATACTAAAAGACCGAGCCAACATATCATTTATGCCCGGCGCAATTGATGATGTGTTTACAAAAGTGGCAGCAGTAAACGCAGACGGGGATGCACGCGTAGGCATTGAAATTCTAAGGAAATCAGCGCTTTTCGCAGAAGACGAAGGAAAGAAAAAAATCGAAAAAGAGCACATAATACGCGCAAGAAAAGACGCGCTTCATCTAAAGACAAGCCAGATTTTAGGAACATTAACAGAAGACCACAAGCTTCTTTTCCAGATAATTTCAGAAAAGCAAAACATACCGTCTTCCGAATTGCACGAAGAATACAAAACAAGAGCCAAAGCACCAATATCCGAACGGACTTACAGGAAATACTTAAACACACTTACATCCTTGCGGCTTGTAAAAGCAGACGGCGATGTCAGGTGGCGAAGTTATAGTTTGATTTAATTACTACATATAAGTTGTAAAAATACAAACATTTATAAACTTTAGTGCATTATATAGGGTATTATGTCTTCAAAATATCTTATTTGTGCGGTTGAAACCCCTCGTTTTATGGAAACAGGTACTTTTATGGAAACAGGTACTAATATTAAAGACGGTTCCAAAGGTTATCGGGCGTATAAAGTTGATAGTACTAAAAGTTATGACTCCATCACACCTGTTTTTTTGGCAAGAGAACTTATACTTGCAGAAAAAGACAATATTCTTAACGAGCACACGGAAATAGGAATTACTAATAATCAGCCCTTTGATTTTAGCATGAATAATAAAAATCATGGTGTTGTATCTCTACGCCCTTTTGAGGAACAAGAGCTGTATGAATTCTATTTAGAACTTAACGGACTTTATAACGGATTATGTGTTCACAAGAAATTACCCGATCATGTTCATAAATGAATTAATTATTAATGATTTTATCTATAATTTTTTGATAAAACAAACTATTTATACGCCCGTACCAGAAATGCATATATACTTCTGTTTTAAATTATATTCATGATCTTAATTATCGACAACCACAGCAAGAATGTGCCGTTGATTGAGAATATTCTAAAGAAGTTTAATGTAAAATACAAAGTCTTTGACCAGAAGACCGATTTTAGAAATATTGAAAAAAACACATACAAGGGAATAATCTTTTCAGGCGGAGTTCCGTATCTGGACGAAAAGATATATTTTGATGCAATAAAAGCAGACATATCGTGCATGATAAACTACGACATACCCATTCTTGGAATCTGTGTAGGCCATGAAATTATAGGAGAAGCATGCGGGGCAGAACTTTTAAAACTTAAAAAGCCTTCATGGATGCCAAACTTAAAAGTAAAAATACTCAAAAAATCAAAGATTTTCAAAGGACTTCCTGATGAAATAATTGCCTATGAGCACCATGAAAGGTACTTAAAGAATGTGCCTGCGGAACTTGAGATTGCCGCCACTTCAAGAAAAGACAAAGTCGAGGCAATATTCCACAAAACACGACCGATTTTCGGCCTGCAGTTTCACCCTGAAAAAAGCGGAGTTGCCGGCGAGAAAATATTCAAGAATTTTGTTGATTTGTGTTATTCCTAATCGCAACAATCGCGCCTTAAGACGGCGTGATTATAAAATGCATTTAAAAACGCTTTTTTTTCTTTGCCATTCATATCTTTGGTTTCCATGAATATCGGGCCTATATCTGTGGAATTTATTAGGTCTGTGGAAACCAGTTCGCTGTCGTGTGTCGTGTCAAAAGAAACCCGAAAATAAACTTTTGGGCGCTGTTCTCTGGATGCCGAACCGTCATCACTAGATACTTCGTTAATGGCATTTACATGCTCAGTCCATATTCTGGCGACTTCCTCTCCAACATCTTTTAGGTCTGAATAGAGTTCTGTCTGTAAATCCCGTGTATTTATTTCTTCCAGATAACCTTTTGAGGGGGATATCATGTTTTTGATTTCACCGGCACGGTATGTGCACTCTATATTGGCTCGATAGCGAGTTCCAATTTCATTGTGATTTAGCTTATACACTTCAATTTCAAAATCTATGCGTTTTGTGTTTTTTAGTGTTTCTTTTAATCCCAAAATCATATTTTTATAATGCCTGGGAATATATTTAAGCCTTTGCTACTATTGTGGGGTGCAATGGAATTAAATATATTTTTGCTTCTTTAATATCCATGCAAAAAACATACCAACGAATCGCCGAAGGAATAAAGAAACTTAAAGACGAGATTAAACCAAATGACATTGTTATTCCTATTGGTCTTGATGGCGCAATTCTTTACCATCTTCTTGTTAATTGTTATGACAAAACTGACACAGAGTATACCGATTTTCTTAAAAACACATGCAATTTAAGCTCTAAAACAGAAACATACTCCGAAAAATTCGAAAATCTGCTGCTCGAAAACAGAGAAAAAACAATATATGCTCTTGACATGCGCACAGACACAGGAAGATTGGGTGAGAAATTAAGAGGTCTTGCAGGAGATTCCAGCCTACGGTATGCCGTTCTTTTTGACTCCAATGGCCATGCGAATTGGTGCGCCTTTAACGAAGCATTTGAAGAAAGAATAATCTGGCTTTCAAAAAAAGATTATGAAAATCTAAATGTAGCAAACATAACCCACAAACATCTCGAAAAAATACCGACAGTAAAAGAAATCAAGAAATACCTTGCTTAGAATGTCCGTTTCTTCTGCTCTTTTATCTTGGCATCGCTCTCAGCCCATATCTTGCTGCAACCAGAGCATACATACCCGCCGTACATATTAAGATGGGGCATATGCATCATGTTTGATGAGCCGCAGTCCGGGCATTTGATAGTTTTGTTTTTCATTACTTTTTCAAGAAGCGATTCTGATTCAAATTCCATACAATTCCCTGCTTTCTAATTGACAGGATAACTATTTAATAGTTGGTGTTTTTGTTGTGAAATCCAAAAGAAGGCAGTTTATCAGAAATTGACGGCAAAATATGGCTTTTGTTTTGTGTCTCAAGATTCTTTTTTGCAATGAATTCAAGCTGGGAGATTGATTTTATCATCCCTTCAAAAGCTTCCTGTGGCGTGCCGTAAGGGCTGAAATACTTATGCACATCGCCGTCTGACCAGTGTTTTGTGCACATGTAATAAAGATGGTCTGAAGTCTGCAGGTTTCGCCATACCCGAAGAAGCGTGAGGTCGCCGGTTTCTTTGACAAGATGCCCGACTCTTTCAAGCTCTTTAAAAACAAGCTGCTGCATATCGTTTCCAAGCCATGCAGATGAATCCCGCTCTAAATCCGCCCAGGATATTGTGTTAAATACGGATACATCCAATTCTCCCCGTTTAGGGTATCGCTCTATTACTTCTTTAGGTGTTGCAAAATCAACATGATCCCATTTCATGATTTCGTAAGGCAGCTGCTTTAAGAACCAGAATATTCCTGTGTCCTCCCATTGGTGCTCGCCGAATGTTTCATAATCCATAAACAGATTTATTGTCTCTCCCTGGCATGCTGCAACCCATGAGCTGTATTTTTCAGCAGTTACAGGCCATCCTTTAAACCAGCGCGCAGAAAATCTGTAGGACATGTCATCCGAAAGCCTGTAATGGCGAAGAAGAATACCGATATCTGCATCTGGAATCTTATAAACATGCTCAGGCGAGCGCCACCCGTCAAGTATCCACTCAATGCCTTCTGAAAGCATACCGACATAGCCCATTTTTTCAACAGTCTTTGCAATCAGGTTGTTGAAAAGAAGCTCAGTGTTTCGAAATACCGTTGCCTTGTATCCAAGAAGGCTTTTTACAGCCTCTTGGCTCATTTTTACCTGATCTGTGAATTCTTCACGGTTTACTCCTTTGCCCCAGAAGCTTGAAAGTGAATGGAAATATGTCTCATTCAAAAATTCAACACATCCGGATTTTGACAGTTGTCTGAATGTTTCAAGAAGGTCTGGCTCATGTCTTTCAAGCGTGTCTAAAAAAACACCTGAAAGAGAATATGATATCTTGAATTTTTTCTTTTGTTTTTTGTAAAGGTCAATCTGTTCAAGCATCAGCTGATTTGCAGGGTAATAGCATTTGCCTGCAACCTTGTGCATTACTTCGCGGTTTTTAGTTTCATCAAATATTGCGTTTTCAAGCTTTTCAGCAGTCTTTATATCCCGGACATTAATCATGTGTCCCGGCATTATCCTTCGCGGTTGGTGCACCTGAAAATAAAAACATACTGAAGACATTGTATACCCCTAAAATTGTTTAGTTTTCTTTAGAATCCCTTATTATTTATATATTGTTGGAGGAATAGTTAAGCATTAATCAGTTATTGGTTTGCGCTTACGAACTTTACTGCTTTCCAGTCTGCATTTTTGTATTCTTCTGATATGCGGCCGTAAAGCTCGTTTGTATTTTTTGAGACAACCGACCAAGTATACATGTTTTTTATCTTTTCTTTTGCGTTTTTTCTTATATAATCTGCAAGGCCCGTATCTAAAAGTACTCGGTTGATTCCCCAGGAAAGCGATTCTGAATGGTTGGGCCACACTTTTATTCCGTCTTTTTCCTGCTCTATGATTTCTGAAAGCCCGCCCGTATCAGCAACAACAACCGGAGTTTCTGCAGCCATAGCTTCAAGCGCTACAACTCCAAATGGCTCGTATCGTGAAGGGACTGCAACAACATCGGAAACTTTGTAAAGTGCATTCATGACACCATCTTCAATAAATCCTGTAAACGCTACTTTGTCTGCGAACCCAAAATCAT
>JAGLIP010000052.1 GCA_023142905.1 Candidatus Aenigmatarchaeota archaeon
GGGCATATAGATACCGTTGGTGATGGAAGAGGATTAGAAGAAATTAAGAAATATGTGGGAAAACAAGGCAGAGATGTAAAGCAATTGACATTGATAACCTTTAGTTAGATACCCCGCAGCTTGCTGCGATTGGGTAATTCATTCGGGATAACTTTTGATTTTTGTGATATTTTTATAAATGTTTAGATTACATTAAGTTTAAGTTTGTTTGAGGTGATGTTGATGACAGATTCTAATAATAAGCCCCCGTATTGTTTGGCTTCTGATATGAGCGGCGATGTTGGCGGGGTGCGAAGTTCTCAATATGGTTCTGAAAGTGTTCTTAAAGGGTATGTTCCCGGATGTACCTATCGAATAGATCTGGTCGAAAAAGATACAGATGGTTTTTCTAAAGCATCCAATAGAATTCCTTTTAGTTAAAATGTGCTTTGTTGCTTAATTTTTAGAATACGACCCAAAACTTTAAAAATATTTAAATTTTAAGTTCTTAGTTGTGCCGGTCTTTCATAGATGACAGTTTTTTCTTTTCATAAATTTGTCTGTTTTGTGAATAGAACCATGGTATGTATTTCGGGTTTGATGTATGGGCGAAAATATAACTATGTCGGATATTGATAAAGGACCTTCAATATTTATAGGCGCAAGAGGCAAAGATTTAATATCTTTTGGGTCGGGTCAGCCGGACATACCCCCACCAATAAGTGTTTTTGATGTTTTGCGAGGGTTTCCTTATTTTCAGTACGGGAATATAAAAGGTGAGCTTCCATTGAGGACTTCTGTTGCAAACATAATGGAAAAAAAATTTAAGGTTCCTTCATCACCTGAAAATGTTGTCATTACTAACGGGGCGTCTGAAGCAATTAATCTTATAATGTCTTCTAATCTTGATGTGGGCGACAAGGTTCTTCTTACAAGACCATATTATTATTCTTACTTGCCGTTGGTTCACATCAATCGGGCGGCACCTGTTTTTACAGATCTTGTAAACAATAAGATAGATTTAGAAGATGTTAAGGAAAAAGTAAAAGGGGTAAAATTAATGATTGTAAATTCCCCCTCAAATCCTACGGGTGCTGTAGAAGATAAAAAAACTTTAAACGCATTACAGGAAATAACCGAAGATGCGGGAACATTTCTTCTTTCAGATGAGGTGTATAATGCACTTGTTTATGAGGGCAAGCATTATTCTCCTGCGGGCGATAATGTAATAACTGTCAACAGTTTTTCAAAAACATTCAGCCTTTGTGGTTTTCGGGTGGGTTATCTTTCATGCATGGACGATAATGTTGTAAACAATGTGGTTTCACAAAAGACGCATACTTCTATGAACACCAGCCTTTTATCACAAGCTGTTGCATTTGAGACGCTCAAACTTCCATCAAGGCTAATAGAAAAAAACAGGAAAATTTTTAAGGCGCGAAGAGATCTTATATACAATAGGCTTTTAGGTCTTGGACTTGAGGTTCAAAAACCTGAGGGTGCTTTTTATGTGATGTCTAAAATTGATAATCCAAAAAAAGCATGCTTTGAACTTTACAAGAATCAGAATGTTATTGTCTATCTTGGCGAATGGTTCGGTGCTCCGGGCACTATAAGGCTTAGTTATCCTTTAGAACTTGATAAGATAAATGAGGGGATTGACCGTATCACAAGTTATTTAAATGATGCGCGCTAATGTTTTTAAAACAATTTCTAAACCGAGTGTGGTGGGTTTGTTAAGCAAGAAGCTATTAAAAAAAGAATTCGCAAAAGACTGGAAAAAGCATTACGAAATTGAGCTTTTTAAAGAGAAAGATTTTTTAAGAAAAACATGTGCCCTGTGCGGGAAAAACTTCTGGACGCTTGATGAGAACAGAGAATCCTGCGCCGACCCCCCATGTCAAAATTATGATTTTATAAACAATACGATTACTAAAAAGAAATTCGATTATATTGAAATGTGGCGGATTTTTGAGAATTTTTTTAAGAAAGAAGGGCATACTTTTGTTCCAAGATATCCGGTTGTAGATCGGTGGAGACCAGACCTTTATTTTACCATGGCTTCAATTCAGGATTTCCAGAGGCTTGAAAAGGGCAACATGAGTTTTGAGTATCCGGCAAATCCTTTAGTTGTGCCACAGGTATGCCTTAGGTTTAATGACATTCCCAATGTCGGGGTTACTGGAAGGCATTTGACATCATTTGTTATGGCTGGGCAGCATGCGTTTGGATACCCTGAAACAGGATACTTTAAGGATAGATGCATTGACCTTAATTTTAAGTTTTTGACAAAGGAAATGGGGATTCCTGAAAAAGAGCTTGTATATGCCGAAGATGTATGGGCTATGAATGACTTTTCTGCGTTCGGGCCTTCGATGGAAACATTTTCTCGAGGTCTTGAACTTGTTAATTCGGTCTTTATGCAGTTTCAGTCGTCGGATGGTGTTTCACGAAAAGAGCTTGACTTGAAGGTGATTGATGTGGGCTGGGGCTTAGAGCGACTTGTTTGGTTTTCAAACGGGACTCCTGCATCGTATGATTCCCTCTTTGGGCCTGTGACGCCCAAAATGAAGGCGCGTTCAAATATTGAGATAAATGACGAAGCTTTCGACAAGTATTCCGTGATTGCGGGCAATCTTAATCTTGATGAAGTGTCAGATATGGACAAGGCACGCAGGGATGTGGCAAGCCATGTAGGGCTTACCGTTGATGAGATGAGCCGGATGGTTGAGCCACTCCAAGCAATGTATGCTATTGCAGACCATGCAAGAACTCTTCTTTTTGCAATCGCTGATGGAGGCATACCATCAAATGTGGGCGGAGGATACAATCTTCGCATACTGCTTCGACGCGCCCTTAATTACATAAGCAAATATGATTTTGATTTTACCATGGGTGATATTGCTGCATGGCATGCGGATTATTTAAAGCCGATGTTCCCGGAGCTTAATGAAGGGATAGATAATGTTTCTAAAATACTTTCAGTTGAAGAAAAAAAGCATTTTCAAACACGGGAAAAGTCAAGAAGGATGATAATCTCGATGTTTGCGAAGAGCGTGAAATTTAATGATGTTGTATTGGCTGAACTTTATGAATCTCATGGAATCACGCCAGGATTAATAGAGACAGTTGGCCTTGAATCAGGCAAGGAGTTTCATATTCCCGGAGATTTTTATGTGAAACTTGCGGCGCGGCATGAAAAAGAGATAAAGAAAGAGAAAAAAACATCTTTTGACCTTATTGGGTTACCACCCACATTCAAACTATTTTATGAAACCGACAAGCTTGATTTTGATGCGGTTGTTGTTGATGTCAAGGATTCGTGGGTTGTTCTTGACAGGACGGCGTTCTATGCAACCGGTGGGGGGCAGGATCATGATACTGGAACTCTTGATGGGGTTGAAGTTGTTGATGTAATTAAAGTTGACAACATTATTTTGCACAATGTAAAAGACTCATCAAAATTTAAGAAAGGGGTGCGCGTCAAGGGTGCTGTTGATGCTTTGAGGCGAAAGCTTTTAACTCAAATGCATACCGGAACCCATGTTTTAGGGGCAGCGGCACGAATTGTTTTAGGCCCTCATATCTGGCAGGCGGGGGCGGCAAAGACTGTTGAGAAATCGCGGCTAGATATTACGCATTATGATAATTTGACAGATGACGAGTTCAAGAAAATCGAGGAAATTGCAAATGAGTTGATTGCACAAAAAATTAAAGTTGACATAACTGAGCTTCCACGAGGCGAGGCAGAGAAAAAATACGGATTTATAATTTATCAGGGCGGCGGTTCTCCAGGCAAGTTTGTTCGCATTATAAAGATAAGCGATGTGGATGTTCAGGCATGCGGCGGAACGCATGTGAAAAATACGGGCGATATTGAACGCATAAAGATTATCGGAACCCGCAAGATTCAGGATGGTGCAATCCGGCTTGAGTTTGTGGCGGGATCTCTTACAGAAGAGAAAGATAAAGATAAAGAAAAAACATTAACTGATGCTTTAAAAACGCTTGGTGTGGATGATATTGGTCTTGCGCCAGCCTATGCGCGCGCGCTTTTCAAGAACTGGAAAGAACTTAAGAAAATACATGGGCCTTTAATGTTTTTCAAAAGGGAGAAAAATACGGTAGGGATCAAATGTATTAAGGAAAATCTTGCAGGCTTTACAGAAGTTTTGCCGTTAAAAGAAACAAGGGCGTATGATACCGAAACGGTTATAAAAGAACTTTCAACAATTCTTAAAGTTCAGGAAGAGCATATCCCAAAAACAATCAAAAGATTCAAGGATGAGATTGCGAAATTTAGGGACGATATTGACATGGCTTGAGTTAAACATATAAAGCAATATAACTTATTTTATGCTATGGCAGATTATCGTTATGTTCCAAAAGAAAAGCAGCAACCTTATGGTGGCGATACTGGTTCCGGGTTTGATGCTGCGTCTTTTGTGGGTAAGAATAAACGAACTATAAAAATTACTGTTGGAATATTCGGTTTATTACTGCTTCTTTATTTTGTGGGCTTTTCTATTACGGGCAACCTGTTTTTGCCTGAGCAGGACAAAATTATGGCATCTAATGCCGATTTTCCAAAATTATCTAAATTTGATGCAAACAAGGCATATTATGTTTGCGGAAATGACATTGCAATGGCAAAAGAACAAAGAGACAATTTTCAGTCAAATCTTGAAGCAACTTCTTTGAATTTGGATACATGCACTACGCAAAAATTAGACCTTCAGGCAACTTTTGATACAACAACTGCAAACCTTTCTGTTTGTACGCTAAATCTTACAACATGCATGGAAGATAATACTGCGCTTCAGAATCATCTGGATTTGGCAGAGGCAGAAAGAGATTTATTTGAAGAAGATTTTGATGAGCTTCAAGCGGATTTTGATAAGATTGCAGATCGTTATGCAAATAAGAAATGCTGTTATCTGGATGAGAACAGCGAATGGGAATACACGGCATATAGAATTTATTCTGACGGGGACAATGTGAAATGTCTTTCTGATGATTCCGATTATGATGATGCAATTGACCTTGATTGTTAGGATTGCGTAATTTATTTATACATTTAAGGCCAATATTTCTTTTATGCAATTAAATTATTTTTTAGAATTTTTAAAACAGGTTCTATATACATTCAGGCCGTTGTCTTATGGTGAGAAGGCAGGTATTTCAGAAGCATTGAATCACATTACAAAAAAAGATGCATCCCGCTTAAAAACGCTTGTCAAACGAAAAAGTCTTAAGATTGAAATGAAGAATATGCCGTATTCTGCTTTGATTACAGATATTCTTAAGTATCCGTCATGCACTGCTCTTGATGATAATAGAAAAATGGCTGCTGATGGCTTTAATTCTAAAATCAAAGAATCTCTTGATGAAAAGATACAGGAAGAGTTTAAAACAAATGCTTTTAATAAAACTATATCGCTTATCGCACCTAAAATCGTCGGTTTTGACAATATAAAAAAGGCAGCGGCATTGCAGCTTTTTTCTTCTGACTCGTTTCACATGCTTCTTTTAGGGGATCCGGGAACAGGGAAAACAGACATCTTGCGGGCGGCAGAAAATCTAGCACCAATTTCTTCTTTTGGTCTTGGTTCAGGAACATCGGGCACAGGACTTACGACAACGGTATTGGGGAATGAAGTCAAGAAAGGCATATTATCTTTAGCTGATGGCGGGCTTGCAGTGATTGATGAGCTTAACCTTATGAAAAAAGAGGATCGGGCAGGGCTTTACAATGCCATGGAAAAAGGGTTTATAACTTATGATAAGGGTGGTCACCACTATAAATTTCCCGCCAACTGTTCGCTTTTAGCATCTGCCAATCCAAAGAAAGATACGGTTATCGGACATGATATGTTTGGCATAAAAAAACAGCTTCCGTTTGAGCCTGCGCTTTTATCTCGTTTTCATCTGGTGTTTTTGGTTCGAAAGCAGGATATAGAACAGTTTATGGAGATAGCGGATGAGGTTCTTACAGGAAAGCACAAAGATGTATCCAAAGCAGATGCTGAATTTATGAAGAAATATGTCGAGCATGCGCGGAAAATTAATGTTCGTTTTCCTGAGAAATTCAATGATGATATAAAGGCGTTTGTGCTTAACGCGCGTTCAAAAGAAAAGCAGATGCTTTTTGATGTAACGCCTCGTTTTGTGATTGGGTTAAAGCGGTTGATTGAGGCGTCTGCAAGATGCGAGCTTCGTGATTGTGTTTGTAAGAAGGATGTCAAGCGGGTAATTGAAATGTATGTGCAGGCACTTAAGGGTGTTGGGTTTAATTAGATATTGTCCTTTGCCCACATTGCGAATTTTTTAAGTGCTATTTTTCTGTGTGATTGTTTGGCTTTTAATTTAGGGTTTTCCGCCCATGTTTGTTTTTCGTTTTCAGGGATAAATATTGGGTCAAAACCGAAACCGCCAGAACCTTTT